>JBGQGR010000303.1:0-4617 GCA_041497495.1 Anaerolineae bacterium
AATCGGGCTTTGATCATTTTGATGTCACACAAGGTGTGCTGCGCGGCACAGTGCCACAAAGCCTGACTGTTCCACTCGGCGGTACGGTGCTCGATGTAAACACGGCCAAGTTTGGCGGCTCATCCACTGGAACGATCTGCTGCACGAACTTCAATCTCACTGATCCGGTGATGAAGCTCCCATTCTTCAGCCAGGGCCGCTATCTCATCGTTACTTCATCGGCGCTGACCGGCATGATTCAAGATTTTGTAACCTTCAAAGAATATCAAGGCTACGATGTCATCGTCGAAACGGTTGAAGGCTTAGGCGGTTCTGGCCAAACACTAATGAACAACATTCGCAATTACGAAAAGACTCTGCTTGCCCAAGCGCGGGGACTTAAATATGTGATGCTGATCGGCACCGACAAAACTGTGCCATATGCGAAGATCAATGAGTATACCTCTGACTGGTATCACATGCCGATCGGCGATGCAACAAAGGCTTGTGGCTTCACGCCGACGACGGGCAACGTCTGCGGCTGGGCCACCGATTGGTACTACGTCGATCTCAACAGCAACTGGGACTCAAACGGTGATGGTGTTTTTGGCGAAGCCTTCTGGTCGAATCCACCGATCTCTCCGCGCGACAACGGGCCAAACTTCCATCCCGATGTGTTTTTAGGCCGCATCCCGATCGATAATGACCTATCAGTGTGGACAGCCCTGCATGCGATCATGTCTTTTGAGCGCGACGGCGGTACGTGGAAAGATAACACACTGATGGCCGGAGCGATGCTGGATACCGGCGGACAATATTGGGATCCGCCGGACAACGTTGTGACCGGCACTTACAAGAATCTGGGCGGCCCAACCGACACGGGCAAGATGCTGGAGCAGGAGTTCAATAATATCCTGGCCGCGCAAGGTTTTAACCGGACGCGGATGTACGAGAAGGATCATCCACCGACTGGATTTGCCCCCAGTTCGTTTCCAGTCAATGCGCCCTTAAGTGTAACGCAAATTTTCAGCGCCTTTGAAACAACCGATTTCGGCTTGTTAAAATTGGCGGGACATGGTAATGCGCAAGGCGTCTACCGCCTGGTTTGGACGAACGATTTCAATCTCGATGGGAAATTGCAAAATCCTGAGAAGCCCGCCCTCATCAATAGCAAGTGGACCAGCCAGTATGAATTGGATTTCACCGATATGTTCAACACTGGGTATTGGCCGCATTACACCTCGCCTAATCAGAAACCACCGTTCCTCATGGCGATGTCGTGCAGCACTGGCAGGGCGAGCGATCCGGCTAACCTGCCGGCAACCCTTCTATCTGAAGGCGAAATCTCAGGCTGGACGGGCGGCGTAGCAGAGCTCGGTTACCGACCAGGTTGGGGCAACCCAGCCGATGGGTCGGCACAGACGATCGATTACGATATCACCGGCAAGATATTCAAAGATCATCTGCCCTTAGGGGAAGGCGTGTGGCAGGGGCTCAATCAATATTGGAATGATTTCCATTCGCATGACTGGAGCATCGTCAATTGGGACTACTATGGCGATCCGTCGATGACCTATTGGAGTATTGGACCTGATCTGAGTGCGCCGTGGCCGATGTTCCATTACGACATGGCCGGTCGTGGCCAGACGGCCTTGACTGGCCCGATCTCTCCGACGCAATATTGGTCAGCTCCGATCGCTGCGACGCCGCTCAGCGGCACGACGGCCTCGCCGGTCGTCGGCGCGAACGGCGAAATCGTCATCGGCGATGCGAGTGGCAACGTGCGTGAATACGATGCGACACACGTTTTGCTGTGGACGTATCACACCGGCGGTGCGATCGTTAATGCGGCCGTGATCAATTCCGACGGAACGGTCTACGTCAAATCGCAAGACGGTTATCTCTATGCCATCAAGAGCAACGGCTCGCTGCGCTGGCGGTTGTTCGAAGGGAACAGCGAAGCCTCGCCGAAAGTTTCAGGCGATGGCACGATCTATGCAGCCGGATCGGATAATACCGGCCCCGGCGGCACTCAGCATTACTTCATCGATTCGATTCAACCCAACGGTACACGCAATGTGCGCACATACGTCGATAGCCGCGTAACGACCACGCCTGCTTTTGACAAAGATTACAGCATCTATCTCGGCACAGCCAACGGCACGTTGTACAAAATGTATTTTGATTTGAGCAACTCCGAGGCCTTCTCAGTCACGCCAGGCTCGGCCATCGGCAGCGGCTTGGCTGTTGCCAACACGAATGAAGTGATTGTCCCTTCAATGAATCACAGCGTCGTTGCCTTTGATACTTGGGGTGGTGGCTCTCTGCTGTGGACCTTCCCCGTAAGCAACGCCGTGCAATCCGCTCCGGCGATCGCTGACAATGTGGTCTACTTCGGCTCGCGCGATGGCAATGTTTATGCCGTTAATTACAGTAATGGTTCGCTGCTATGGAAGTACAATACTGGCGCGCCGGTCGATTCTGCCCCCGCGGTCGATCCGACGAACGTGTATGTGATCGGTGGCAGTCCGGCTAAACTCTACTCACTGCGCCGCTACGATGGCAAGTTCATCTGGAGTTACCCGATCACTGGCACATCGCTGGGTGGATCATCGCCCGCAATCGGGTACGACGGTATCTACGTCGGTTCCAGCGCCGGATCGATCAAATTGATCGGCAACTATCTCTGGCTCCAACCGCCGAACCTACTGATCAATCCCGAACTCTTCGACATTCACATTCTCATCAATCCCGGCGATCCCGGCCCGGATTCGATCGTGCAGCTCGAACGCCGGATCGAAGGCGGACAGTGGGAGAACCTGGGCACGGTGAATGGCGACTATATCGATAGCAACATCAACGGTGGTGTGCGCTATAACTATCGGGCAATCACGAAGATCAATGGGATGCTGCTGAAACCCAGCACGGTGATCAGCGAACCATCGAACTACTCGCCACCGATCGAGGTGCAAGCGATTATGCCGCTGACCGGCTCGATCAGTGCGCCGATCGTTACACCAGTCTCAGCGGCCCAACTCAGTCTTAATTGGTCAGCGATACCAACGGGGACAACAGCGATTGTGATTATGCGCAAAGGGCCAAGCGATACCACTTTCATCACCGATACCTTGGTGCCGGGCAGTGTCACCCACACGCTCGATAGTTCGCTGCTGCCAGCTACCACATACACGTACACGATAGTCGCGCTCGGACAAGGCGGCGATTCGATGCAGAGCGGCACGGGCAGCGGCAAGACTTTCTCGCAATCCTTGATCGCGCCTAGCAATGTGACGGTGTCCGCCTTGAACGACTCACAGTTCCATGTGTGTTGGACACCCGCACCGGAAAATCCAGTCGGCGTAACGATCGGGCGTCAGGCCAACGGTGAAGTCGGCCCGGAGATCGTCGGGAGTGTCATCAGCGGCACGACGTGCTTTGATGATGTGAGCGGCTTTCCGGATACGTTCGTGTACTTCGTCAAGCACGTACAGGGATCGAACGAGTCGCCGTGGGCTCGATCGGGTTTGGTCAGCGCGCCGGATGCGCCGAAAGGGATCAGCTATGTGTATCTGCCGATTACTTTGAAGTTACATTAGTCGCTTGAGGAGATGGCAGCGAGGCGATCGAATGTGATCGCCTCGCTGTGTTTTAGACTAACGGTGCTGAATCATTTTCAAGAGCGACTTAAAAATTGACTCGCAGATGCATCCGTTCTATACTCTTATTAAGCGCTTCACCTATCAAGGGCCATGCTCATGTTAATCAAGAATGACCAACCGAATAACCAAGGGGAAGACAAGTTCACCTCATTCGACATCTGGGAAAAGGGCGGACTTACGGAACACCTGGGTGGCATCTATGCAACGCGGCGTTTGCTCGCCAGATGTCGCCCGACCGCAGGCCAACAGATCCTGGATATCGGTTGCGGAACAGGATTCACTGCCTGCTACTTAGCAAAGAATTATCAAGTACAAGTCATCGCTCTCGACATTAATCAAAGAAGCATAACGGGAGCACGAAAACGGGTCTCAAAACAAAGTGCCAATAGACAAGTACGGATTGTTCGGACAGACGCTCATAGGCCGCCCTTTTCGGATGCCATTTTCGATACGGTTATTATCGAGTCCGTCCTCGTCTTTTGTGACGCAGCAACCGCCATTGCAGAGATACGCCGTGTCCTGAAGCCGGATTCTGTTGTTGGCATGAATGAATTCACGTTTCTGCAATCACCACCCGCAAGGCTGGTTTCTCTACTCACTGGCACATTTGGGATTCACGCGTTTCACCAAGGCGAATGGGAGTCCATCTTGCGAAAGGCAGGCTTTGTGAATGTCACATCGTCCGCCCATAAAATAAACTTGTGGGAACAACTGGCTAGCCACCTAAAGGCAGATGGCTTGAAGAACTATCTCGCCGCTATCGTTACTGGGGTCAAAGACACCTCCATTCGCGGCACATTTTTCAACAAGGAAATGCTGGCTGCAGCTCGTGATTTCTTACCGTACACGGCTTTTCAATAGTCGCTTGACATGCTATGAAAAAGACCTTTCTCCAGATATGATGGGAGTTGTGGAACACTCATCAATCCAAGGAGAAAGGTCAAATGGAGTATACAACACCCAGTCTCGACGTCAATCT
>JBGQGR010000304.1:0-4615 GCA_041497495.1 Anaerolineae bacterium
CGATCGGGGTGAAGCTAATCCCGATTGAGTTGCCCGACTATCCGATCAACGCACTGGGCATTATCCTGCAAGCCGAAGCCGCGGCCGCGTTCGATGAACTCACTCGATCGAATCGCGATGATTTATTAGCGCGGCAGGTGAAAGATGCCTGGCCGAATGTGTGGCGGCACTCACGCTTGATTCCAGCCGTCGAATACGTTCAGGCGAATCGCATTCGCAACATGGCGATGAAAGCGATGGCGAAGTTGATGGATAAGATCGATGTGTATGTTTGCCCGTCGTTTGGCGCGGACAATTTGAATTTGACCAATCTGACAGGCCATCCGTGTGTGGTCGTGCCCAACGGCGTCGATGCGAAAGGCAAATCGAGCAGCATCTCATTCACCGGCAAATTGTATGGCGAGGCGGGGGCCTTAGCGCTGGCGAAGGCCTATCAATCGAAAACAGATTTTCATGTGCAGCATCCGAAATTATAACTGCCCGTCATTGCGAGGAGCGTCTTTTGTGACGACGCAATCTCCAATCGAACCTGGGACATCTGCGCTGTAACCGCAGCGCGGTGCAAGTGTTGCCACGCCGCCTCCGGCGGCTCGCAATGACATCGGAAGCACAGGGGTATGGACAAAACATTTTTCTTCATCAGTAGCTTGTCCGGCGCAATTGGCGTAATGTTGGGCGCGTTCGGCTCGCACGGCTTGCGCCAACGGCTGACATCTGAATCGATGGTGACGTTCGAGATCGGTGTGCGCTACCAGATGTATCATGCGTTGGCGATGATAGCCGCATCAATTGCAAGTGGGCGATGGAGCACATCGAGCTTGCCGAGTGTGGCCGGTTGGTTATTTGCGATTGGGACGATTTTGTTTTCAGGCAGTCTGTATCTCTTGGCTTTGACTCAAAAACGTTGGCTGGGTGCGATTACACCGTTCGGCGGATTGGCCTTTATCGCGGGTTGGGTGTGTTTGGCGTTGTCCGCATTGAGTGGATGAAGGAGACCGCCAGTGGAGCTATTTCTTGCAACTGCAAAAGGTTTGGTTATTGCGCAGCGTGATGAAAAAGATTGGCGCGTTAAATCGAGGTCTTTTGACGGCAAAGAGTTGACCTGCATAACGGCAAATGGTGAAACGATCTATGCAGGCACAACAGATGGTGTCTTTCGATCAATCGATCGCGGCGCGACATGGTTAGACTTTTATGATGGCTTGACAATCAAGCACACGCGCTGGATCATGCACTCAGCCGATCGAGTTTTTGTTGGCACGGAACCTGCGAGTATTTTTATTTCGCACGCTGGTGAATCGATGTGGCATGAATGCAGTGTGGTATCAAAATTGCGTCATGAGCACAAGTGGTTCTTGCCGTATTCACCAGAAGCCGGCTGCATCCGCGGTTTCGCCTTTCATGGCACGCGCGCGTATGCGGCGGCTGAAGTCGGCGGCGCATTGCGATCGGATGATGGTGGCGCGACGTGGCGTTTATGCGCCGGCAGCAGTGGCGATCCTTCACTCGATGTTCCACCCGCGCCATATATTTATCCTGACGTCCATTCCATCGAAGTTCATCCATCATCACCCGATCTCGTGTATGCGCCGACGGGTGGGGGCTTCTATCGATCGATGGATGGCGGTCGGACGTGGCAATCTTTGTACGATTGCTATGTGCGCGCGGCGTGGATCGATCCGATCGATCCTGAGCACATCATTCTTGGCCCGGCCGATGGGGTTAGCTCGAACGGTCGGATTGAAGAATCGCGCGATGGTGGTCGATCGTGGCAGACCGCATCGAATGGACTAGATGTTCCATGGCGGCGATGCATGGTCGAACGTTTTGTACAAGTGGCCGATGAATTACTGGCAGTGTTATCGAATGGGGAATTGCTAGCTGCGCCACTGCCCGTCTTAAAGTGGCGACGAATATTGCCAGATATCTTGGGCGTGAATGCCGTCGCCGCAATCGATTAGCGCGTTCGTGATCGCAATCAGAGCCGAGAGAATAACTCTCGGCTTTTTGTATGCATGTTATAGCGTCAGCTAAAGTTAAT
This sequence comes from Anaerolineae bacterium, assembly GCA_041497495.1. Classification (GTDB taxonomy): domain Bacteria; phylum Chloroflexota; class Anaerolineae; order Fen-1058; family Fen-1058; genus JBGQGR01. Next base: position 2,042 of record JBGQGR010000304.1, read on the forward strand.
GTAGAATGATGCGCTGTCGGTTGGAAAAGAGAATTCTGAAATGAAGTTAGCGGTGATGGCCGATATTCATGCGAACCTGCGTGCGCTGCAGGCGGTCACTGATCATCTGGAAAAGTGGCAGCCCGATCGAGTTATTGTCGCAGGCGACATTGTTAATCGCGGACCGCGCCCTTTGGAATGCTTACAGTTTGTGCAGGACAAGCAGCCCGCTGAAAATTGGCAGGTCGTCATTGGCAATCATGAAGAGTATGTCATTCATCATTCGCTGCCGGATGCGCCGCGCAGCGGAGCACAGTTTCAAATTTATCAAACCTCATATTGGACTTACGGAAAATTGAACGGTGATGTGTCGGCGTTGAAAGCGATGCCCTATCATGTTACTCTGACGGAATTGCTGGGTTTGATTCACGTTACACATGCTTCCATGCGCGGCACACGCGATGGGATTTTGCCGCACGTGTCCGACGATCAATTGCGCAAACAGATCGATCCGCGGGCGGCAGTTTTTTGTGTCGGCCACACTCATCTCCCGCTGGTGCGGCAGATCGATCAAACACTGGTTGTCAATTGCGGCGCCGTCGGCTTGCCGTTCGATGGTGATCCGCGCGCGGCCTACGCGCAGATCGAATGGCGTGGTGATCAATGGCAAGCCAAAATCATTCGGCTTGAGTATGATCGCGCCCAGGCCGACCGGGATTTTGACGAGTCCGGTTTCATGGATCAGTCCGGCGCATTTGGGCCGCTTATCCGCCGCGAATTGCACATGGCACGATCGAGTTTGATGGAGTGGTCGACCGAATTTGAGCCACCGGTCTTAAATGGTGAAATCTCGATCGAGGAATCTGTTCGTCGTTTCTTGAATGATCAGCGCTAAAAGGCAAGGTGATTTCGCGAAGAATCAAAAGGGGGATGGTACGCTAGTCATATTTAGGACGATCTGCCCTGTCGCCTAATTACTTTTACGACTATAATTCGACTAAGAGGGTAACACCAGACGCGGGCGATAGTTAATGCGGCGATCGATCTTATTGGCGGCAGTAACCCTTGCGCTGGCTAGCGGAGTTCTAGTCAGCGTTTTTGTGATCTTGCGGATCGTCCAACCCCGATCGGTTTTAGCTTCTCCTTCGGTCAGTCTGATCTGGCCGCTGTCTGGATCGACTACGCCGGATGTGATTTCGATCACGTCGCCCTTCGGACCGCGCTGGCAAATCTCTCAGAATCGCACCGATTATCATCCCGGTATCGACATCAAGGCAGATGAGGGCACGCCGGTGCACGCCGTTGCCGCCGGGATCGCAACGGAAGTCGGCTATCTTTCGGCTGAAGCGGGTCTTGGTGTCGTTATTTCGCATCCATTGATGAATTACTATTCGGCTTATCTACATTTGTCACTAACCAACACGAATGTGAATGATGTCGTCACACAGGGGCAGGTGATTGGTTTTGTCGGGCAGACCGGCAACACCGAGTTCAGCCACTTGCATTTTGAAATTCGATTGACGGCGAATAATTATCCAACCTCTACGCAGAACCCGATGGGTTATCTGCCCCGATCGGATGTGACGACGCCCGCGATCCAGATAGTGAATTTGTACTCCGTACCCATCTATAGTCCTACCGCCAGCGTAGTGATTAGTATGCCTCGATCAGAATTAGATCTGAATCAAATCAGCGTCACCCTTCGGGATCGCTCGACCGGCCTGATCGTCGATAGCCAATTAGTGGATTTCAATCGGCGGCTGAACACCGGTTCTGATTCACTGAGCCAGAACGGCATTGTGCTAGACCCCAATCATTTTAATGAGACAGCGACGACCTATCTCTTGACTGCCAACTTTAACAACTTGCACGCGTTGGATTCATTCACTTTGACCGCGCGCGCGATCGATCTGGCGGGGCATATTGGCACGGCGACAGCAGTTGCGCTGGACACAACGCCGCCGGGACAAGTGACCACGCTCGTGGCGCATCGCCGATCGAATGGAGTGGCTTTGTCGTGGATCGCGCCGGGCGACAGCGATTTTATCGGACGCGCCATGACGTATGAAGTGCGCTTTACCTCTACCTTGATTGGCAGTCAATTCTTTTGGGCTGCCGGCTTGCCTGTGTTGAATCCGCCCACGCCTATTACGGGTAGCCAATTGCAATCATGGTTGATTACTCAGCCGCTAGCCGATCCGGTTTATTTCGCGTTAGTGGCTTACGATGAAGAAGGCAATGTCTCGACGGTATCAGATCCGCCAGCACAGGCGATATGGGCGACGTATTTGCCGTTGATTCTCAAATAAGTATTACCCTAACGAGTGTGTTGCTGCTCATCATCTTCAGGACTAACGCTTAACTGTCATTTCGAAATCTAATTGATAAAAATTTTGAGGGAAACGAGGAAATTATGAATATCCATTTGCATTCCAATTCTGTGCGTCGATTGATCGCTCTGGGCCTCAGCGGGCTCACCGCGCTTGGATTGACCGCTGTCTTGATCGCCGGGTTGACGAGATCGGTTAACGCGCAGACACAACCGATCGGCCAAACGATCGATCGAGTAACTGCACCGGCCTCGATCGCCTTGAG
>JBGQGR010000305.1:0-4600 GCA_041497495.1 Anaerolineae bacterium
AATTTATCCACGCCGGAGATCTCTGCTTCGACCTCGGCGCGAATCACGGGCGTTACAAGCGCATGTTTTTACTGCTAGGCGCGCGCGTGGTTGCCGTTGAGCCACAAACGCATTGCGTGACTGAATTGAAGACTCGCTATGCCAACAATTCGCACGTGCAGGTAATTCACGCTGCAGTAGGTGCGGTTCCGGGCACGGCTACGCTGCATCTCGCCAATGAGGATGCAATCTCGACTTTGTCGCCATCATTTATCGCCGCTTACAGCCAATCTGAAACGTTAGCGTGGCCGCGAACCGCCGAAGTGGCCGTCATCACACTCGAGCAACTCATTGCCACACATGGCTTGCCCACGTTCATCAAGATCGACGTGGAAGGTTACGAGCCTGAAGTGCTTGCTGGTCTGCAACACGCGCCGCTTGCCATATCGTTTGAATACAATGTGCGACTACGCGAGCAGGCAGAGACATGTGTTCAGCGATTGATGTCACTGGGCGATTGCAGGTTCAATTTCTCAGCGTATGAGCACGGGCGCTGGCAGTGGCCGGAGTGGTGTGATGGTCACGCGATGCAGCAAGCCGTGCGCGCACTTCCGCCGGGTCTCTTGACTGGCGACATCTTCGCGCGTTACCAAAAACCTTAAAATCCGCTGGTGTCAGGTCGCTGATAAGCCAAGAATTTGTGGACCGCCCTGGCCCGCAGCTACTTCAAATACTCATGATCATCCGACGATGGTTGAAGAGCAGTGCGCAGCGGATCAAATCCGTATTGGGCTATGATCTCCGGCTGGGCATCGTCCAGAATTCGTTTATCGTTCTTACCGGCCAATTCATCCGATTAGCACTCGGCTTAATCAGCAGTGCATTATTAGCGCGCGGCTTAGGCCCGATCAGCTTCAGCATCTTTTCGGTCATCGGTGCGGCTACAAACATTGGACTGACCATCGCCGACGTAGGCTTGAGCAGCAGCGCGGTGCGTTTCATCGCCGCCGAAACGCCACAAGCCGATCGAGCCCGCTTTATTGCAAATAGTTATTCGCGGCTCAAAATTTTCGGCGGCTTGCTGTTTGCAATCAGCGTAATCGTACTGGCGGAACCGATCGCGCGTCTACTTAATCTTCCCAACGATTCTGGTCGGAATATCATCTGGATCGCCTGCATCGGTTTTATCGCTTCAATATTGGGCGTCACCATCGGCACTCTATTGCAAGCGCTGCGGCGCTTTCGCGCACTAGTCACCACACAAATCTTGAATGCGGCGTTGACGGTGGGCTTGTTAGGTATTTTGTATTTCACTCAGCGCCTGACCATCTTGCCCGCACTGCTGATCGTCGGCGGCATCACGACCGGTGCCGCTGTACTCTTCAGTTTTTTTCAACTGCCCAAAGACTGGCGTCAATCTTTATTTGCGCGCGGTGCGCTGTTCAACACCGATAGCCGTCGATTGTTGGCTTTCGGCAAATGGCTCTGGGTGTCCGGCATTTTATACATCCTCGCCACCCAGATCGATCCAATTTTATTGAACACACTCGTCTCGCCACAGGCTGTTGGTTGGTACGCGCTGGCGCTGAACCTGTCCAGCAAATTCGACTTGCTGAATCAAACTTTGCATGTGGTGCTGTTGCCCACTGTTTCCTCATTTACGACTCGCGCGGCTTACCTTATTTATCTGCGCCGCAGTTTGATCCGCAGTTTGATGTTAGGGATTTTGGTGCTGGCGACCATCCCTTTCGTACGACCATTTATCTTAACAGTCTACGGACCCGATTTTGCCGAATCAGTGAATGTCTTCTACTGGTTATTGGCGGTTGTTATTTTTGATCTCCTCTTCAACCCGATCGGTCTGCTAGCTTTTCCGTTGAATCTGCCTCGCCTCCTCGCCGTATCCGATGCAGCCCGACTGATCTCATTGATTGCGTTTGGTATCTGGCTTGTGCCGCTGTATGGCATATACGGCTTTGCAATGGCCAAGCTGATATCGAAAGTTATTGGAGCTTTAGTGTTGGGGACTGGATTAATCAAGCGTTTGTCTCAACTGCCGATTGAGAATATCGATCCAAGGCTAACACCAGATACGACTCCAGAGACTTCGTCGCCTGATCCCAAGTAAAGTTGCGTGCATGCTCACGGCCTATCCGCGACATCCGCTCTCTGGCAGCGTGATCTTCGATCAGCTCACGCACCGCTGTTTTCCATTGCGCAAGATTATCCAGCGGCAGTCTCAGCGCGGCATCACCCGCGGCTTCGCGCAGACCGGCAACATCGGAGCAGATCACCGGCACGCCGATCGCTTCCGCTTCGAGCACGCTGATCCCAAAACTTTCATACTGAGACGGGAATAGAAAAAGATCGGCAGCCTGCAAGCAGCGATTGACTTCATCAACCGCGACACTGCCTGTCAATCTCACTCGATCATTTAGCCCCGATCGATCGATCCGCTGCTGAAGTTCGCCGCGCAGCGGGCCATCGCCCACCAACGTCAGGTGCAATTTTGCGGGCAGCGCTTCAAAAATTTTCAGCAGATCGATCACCCCTTTATTTGCTTCAAGTCGGCCAACAAAGATCAGCGTTTGCACTTGAGATCGAACTGCATAGGGCAGCTGCGATAACCAATCGGGGATGCCGGGCGGGATTACGCCATCGATCGAGCACCAGGGTAACACGCGATGGCGCTCCATGATCATCTGGCTGATCGCCACCCGCACGATCGACCGATCACGTTTCAGCCAAGCTTGATCGATCACTCCGGAAAAGTACGATACATTCGGCCGCTGAGATCGTTCGCGCCAAATTGAAATCAGAATAGTTTCGATTTCATGAAAAGTCAGCGTGACATCAGATGAAGCAATTAATCGACGCACCTGCGGCCGCACTTGACACGCGCGCACGAATGACAACGATTGATATTTGAGTGGCCGGCCTGGCCGCTGCCGCGCGAGCCAGCGCCACAGCGGCAACGTGCTGGGCAAGCACGGCACGTGCAGCCAATCGACCGGGAGTTCAGCTAAATCCAAAGGACGGGCATGTCCGGCCACGACGCTCACACGATGTCCACGTTGGGCGAGGCCCCGCGCAAGATTCGTGGCGATCGTCTCAAGCCCGCCCCGAATACCGCCCAGCGAAGAGATCAAGATCGCAATATGGAGTGAAGACTTCAAGCGGCACCCCTGCCTTCAGTCGAACAAAACCAAGCCCTCCTGACTTGGGCGGGACGATGGCATAGGGATGCCATCGCTTCGATTACAAAATTTAGAATCCGCTCGTCTCGGGTCGTTGGTATTGAATCAGTCTGTGCAGCGCGCGCAGTTCGATCGGATAACGGTACAGCCGTAAATGATAGCGCCAGCCGCTGATCGCTTTGAGCACGAAGCGGCTCGCCCCGCGCAAATTTGGATCGGTCGTCGTCGGATAATAGGCATTCAGCACCGCTTGGAAATCGTGGATGCGCCGGCGCAGTGGATCATTCAACCACGGCATGTTGACGCTGTGCCGTTGAGAAAATTCTCGCCACTCAGTGCTAATCCATTCATCCAATGTATTGGGAAATTGAAAGCCCTCCGCTTTCGCTTCATCATACAACTCGCCCGCTAAAGGCACCGGGGTATACACGTATAAAATGATTTCGACTTCGGGGTTGGCCCGCTTCACCCTGCGAATGAAGTCGATCGTTTGATAGACATCGGTTTCGGGATCGGGCGGGTTGCCCAACACAAACGACATCTCCGGCACAATGCCATAGTGTTTCATCTTGGCGGCAATCGCCAATGTTTTCTCGGTAGAAGCTTGCCCGCCCTTATTCATGCGCCGCAAGGTTTCATCCGATCCGGATTCCGCACCGAGGAAGGCCATTCGCAATCCGGCATCGCGCATCAGCGACCACGTTGCATCCGAATATTTCATCAGTGTATCGATACGGGCTTCACCCCACCAACCGATCTGCAAATCCATGATTCGTTCGGCAAATTCAGCCGTGCGCGCTTCGTGCGTAAAAAAATTGTTGTCATAGAAATCGACCGAATCGATCTGCCAGCGATCGACCAACGAGCGCACAACATTGGCCGTCCGTTCCGCCGATTGCGGCAGCCAACGGCCGCTGACCATATTGACGACCGCGCAAAAATTACAAAAGAAGGGACATCCGTAGCTCGAATGATGGGGCAGCGTGCGATTGCCCATAAACGTGCGCCGAATATAACGCGGCACATCGACACGCTGATAAGGAAAGTCAGGCAATCGATCGGGGCTTGGAATGGGCGCTAGCTGGTTCGAGCGGATTTCGCGTGTGATCGGATCCCGATAAGCTAAGCCGAGCAGCGCAGTCGGATCGCCATTAGCCGCCAGAATATCGATCAGGTTTTTGAACACAATTTCGCCGTGACTACGCACAACAAAGTCCACATAGTCCGCTTTCAGGCAGACTTCGTAATGTTGAGTGGGAAAATATCCTCCCCAGATAATTTTGAGCGAGGGATGCTTCAATTTGATCTGACGGCAGGTTGGCACCGCATCACTTAACTGCGGGCCGGGCATCACCGTCACTGCCAAAATATCAGCGCCTGTTTCTCGAATCACGCGATCGAGCGCGGCGATCGGATCACTGACC
>JBGQGR010000306.1:0-4598 GCA_041497495.1 Anaerolineae bacterium
AGCCGGAAAATGTGACGTAGCCCGCATCGGAAGCATAAACCGGTGAGCCGTTCGGCACACTGATGTCCAGCGCGCGGTGGCCGGCCCAGAAGTCTTGAGTGATATAGCCAACGACCGGCCAGCGGAATTGTCCGCTGCCCTGCGCACCCGACGGGACCGGCCCGGAATAGCTGGTGACCACTTTCGGAATGAAGGGCTTGGTGCCATCTTTGACGATCAACTTTGAACCGACGGTGATATCGTAATTCGGTGGTGTCAAATTATTCCACGGCACATCGGCGATGTTGGCGACCTCGACTTTGTAGAGCTTGGCGATGCCGTCCAAGGTGTCGCCAGTCTTCACTTCGTGGTACACACCATCGATCGGCAGGATGACGACTTCTTGATCGATCTTCAGTAGATCGGGAAAGTCTTCAATCGCCGGATTTGACCACAAGATCGTTTCAGGTTGGAGGCCAAAGGCCGCTGCGATGCCCTGCACGTTATCGCCGGGCTGGACGTGATAGATTACAATCTCGCGTCGGGTGCGGAAGGGGACGGTGGTGTGCGCATTGGGTAAGCGGGAGACGATATTTGAATCGACGAATAAGCCGTGCTCGGCAAAAGTTTCTTGGAGTGAGGAGTCGCTGCTGGTTTCGATCGAACTATTCAGCGTGATGTTTTTGTTGCTGGCGGCCGGGGCAGCACTGACGGGGCGTCCTAACACAATCGCCGCGAGAACTACCACCAATACTGTCAGATGCGCGGTATAACGAGTTACTAAACCTGCTGTGGGGGTCTGCCATAAACGTGTCGCAATGATTGCGATGCCATGCGCCACACGGTTATCGAACGTTTTGAGCAGAGATAAATCGGACAGCGACTCTGCGCGATTTCCCCTGAGCTGGGTATTGGTACGAAGTGACTTTTGAGAAATAGCCATAATGGTTAATGAACACCGTCGCCCGTCGAACAACCCGGTAAGACTGTGAGTGGTCCAGCACAACGGCCGTGTTCGAGGCGAGTATACCGCAATTAGCCAGAAGTGCCAGCGCTAAGGCGGGGGCAAAACGTTGAACGGGTTTTGCGGCACGTCATTGAAGCGCGTTTCGAAGTGGAGGTGCGGCCCCGTTGAGCGGCCAGTCGATCCGGCGGCAGAGATGACGGTGCCTTGTGTCACGTTTTGACCGCAGGTAACTAGAATGATGCTGTTGTGGGCATAATAACTGATCCAGCCGTTGCCATGATCGATCACGACCAGATTGCCATAGCCGGAGTTATTCCCGCCGGCGTAGATGACGATGCCATTGTCGACAGCATAGACTTGATCGCCGGTATGAGCGGCCAAGTCAATACCCGGATGCCAAGGGGCATAGTTATTGCCGGATACCCAATGCTGCTGAATAGGCCAAATGAAAGTTCCCGTACCGATGAGCCCAGGTGCGACATTCTTGCAGAAGCCCGAATTGGACTGGCTGTTGAAGAAGGTTTGGGCGACAAGGTTTACGATCTGGAACTCGCGGCTGCCTCCCGGCACGATTAATACACTACCAACCACGGGCAGCTGACCTGGCTGGAGTTGATTCCACAGAGCGCCGTCAGTGTAAATTGCATCGGCAGTAGCTTTGTATTTGGTCGCAATACTATCGACCGTATCACCTGATTGAACAATGTAAATAATCCCATCAACCGGCGGTATCTTGAGTTCCATGCCCGGCGTCAGATAATGCGGATCGTCGTGCAACACATCTGTGTTGGCCCACAAGACAGTTTCAGGCTTCAGTCCGTAGAGGTAAGCAATTTGCGATAAGGTATCGTTGGGCTGGACGGTGTAGACTACAATACCTTTGCGCGGTCGATTCGGCACGATAGTGAAGGGGTTCGCCATCGGCGAAACGCTAAGTTGATCAATGACAATCGGCCCGCCTTCACCAATGAAAGTTTCATCGACGGCGACTGGCTTCTGAACACTGTTGATTGTATTCCCAGCCAATACGCGCTGAGTAGGTGCGGTGCCGGCAATGACCGCCGCGCCCAATACGACGGCCAAAATGACGATGTGCGAGGTAAAGCGCAGCAAAGTTGCTTTAGCCCGATCGCCTGTGGCTAACCAAGCGGTCTCACCAAATTGGACTATGGTTCGAGCAAATAGTCTGGCAATGATGGAATTAAAACTCGATGGGGTCAGCTCAACCCAATCGGGGTTAGATCCAGACGCGACCGAAGTTGTAACTCGAGCAGGGGCTTCAGGGGTATGGGTATTTTCGCGCCGGGCATCGATCGACTTAGCTGCACTCGCCTCAGCCAAAGGCTGAGCGCGTCGATGGGCGATACGGCGCGGGGCTAATTCAGTTTCACTCATAATGGTATATCAAAATCGAACGCGTGACTCGGAGCGGCAACTTAGTACCTGCGGCCTAACTCCTCAGGGCGCGATTATACCATGTCGATCGATCTGCGCAAGAAAACACTGGGATTTATCTTATGTGGACTGATTGTTGCTTCAACAGTTTTAGAAATCGTCACGGAGGTTGGCAAAGAATTCGACGTTGGTCTTGGTTCTGGACATACGGCCATTCAAAGCTTCTTGGGCGTTGGCAATATCCATGCCTGCGCCGGATGGTGGCGGAGCCATCATTTGAGACAACATGCGGCGCATCAGCCAGACCTTGCTCAACGTATCCGGTTCAAGGAGCAATTCTTCGCGGCGAGTGCTGGAGCGTTCCATATCAAAGGCCGGGAAGACGCGGCGCTCTTGCAAGCGGCGGCTGAGATGCAGTTCCATGTTGCCGGTGCCTTTGAATTCTTCGTACACAATGTCATCGACGCGGCTGCCGGTGTCAACCAGACAAGTGGCGATGATGGTCAGGCTGCCGCCTTCTTCGATATTACGGGCTGCGCCAAAGAATCCTTTGGGTGGATACAACGCCGCCGGATCCAGGCCGCCCGATAGAGTTCTGCCGCTCGACGGTACCACCAAGTTGTAGGCGCGGCTTAAGCGAGTGATAGAGTCCATTAAAATTACCACGCTGCGCCCGGATTCCACCAAGCGTTTGGCGCGAGCCAGCGCCATCTCGGCCACGCGAATGTGACTTTGGGGCGGTTCATCGAAGGTGCTGCTGATCACTTCCGCATCGACCGATCGATCCATATCGGTGACTTCTTCCGGCCGCTCGCCGATCAGCGCGACCATCAAATGCACATCAGGATAGCGTGTCGAGATCGCATTGGCGATGTGCTTGTGTACAGTTGTCTTGCCGGCTTTCGGCGGCGATACGATCAAGCCGCGCTGCACAAAGCCGATCGGGGCTACGAGATCGAGCAAGCGAGTAGTCAGATTAGCCGGATCGGTTTCAAGATTGAAGCGCTTATTCGGAAAAATCGGTGTGAGCTTTTCAAAATTCGGACGCAGCTTGGCCTGTTCCGGATCGATCCCGTTCACCGCTTCGACGCGCAGCAGTCCGAAATATTTCTCGCTGTCTTTAGGCGGGCGAACTTGGCCGATGACCATATCGCCGGTGCGCAGGCCGAAGCGCCGAATCTGGCTCTGGCTGACGTACACATCATCCGGGCCGGGTAGATAGCGCTCACTGCGTAGAAAGCCGATGTTCTCATCGACCACATCCAGCACGCCGCCGCCAAAGATGTAGCCCTCGCCTTCGGCTTTGGCGCGCAGCAAGGCGATGATGAGATCGTCTTTCTTGAGGCGGCTGTAGCCGGTTACTTCCATCGATTTGGCAAGGTCACGCAGTTCACTGAGAGTTTTGTTGTCGAGTTCTACGAAGTCCATGAGTTATTCCTCCATCCGTCCGGCACAAGAGTAGGTGAGCGATAGCCGGAGGCTTGATGTCTTATTCATACAAATTGGTGAGTAGTTTCAATTTATCGAGATGATGATCAGATTCGATCTTGCGGATAGTGCCGCTGAGGCTGCGCATGACCAGCGAGGTGGTATGCGCGCCACGACCGTCATAGCGCACGCCGCCGACCAGTTCACCGTCGGTGATACCCGTCACGGCAAAGAAAACATTTTCGCCAGCCACGAGATCATCGGTGGACAAGACTTGGTCAAGATCGATCTTCAGATCGAGCGCCTTGATGCGTTCCTTTTCGTCGCGAGCCCACAGCTTGCATTGAATTTCGCCGCCCAGGCATTTCAAGGCCGCGGCGGTGATGACGGCCTCGGGCGATCCGCCGATGCCCATGAGGATGTCTTGCCCGGCGTCTTCAAACGCGGTGACTAATCCACCGGCGACGTCGCCATCGCTGATGAGTTTGATGCGTGCGCCGCACGCCCGAACTTGCTTGATCAATGCCTTATGCCGATCCCGATCGAGAATGACGACCGTGAGATCGTTAACATCTTTGTCGAGCGCGCGGGCTACCTTCGCTAAATTATCTTTGACGGGTGCATTGATATCGATCACGCCTTTGGCGCGTGGGCCAACGGCAATTTTATTGGCATACACCAGATGCTTGGGGTTATACATCGTGCCGCGTTCCGCCATAGCAACGACAGCCACAGCGCCGGGCATGCCCAAAGACGTTAAGCGCGTACCATCGATCGGGTCAACGGCGATATCCATTTGCGGCGCCTCGCCCGTGCCCAGATGTTCGCC
>JBGQGR010000307.1:0-4595 GCA_041497495.1 Anaerolineae bacterium
GATCGGCGAGAAATTCGGCATCGTGCGATACGCACTCTTGCCGCCGCGAGAATTTATCATCATGAAATATCAACTCAACCAACACTGGCTGGCGATTCCGTTCTATGTGCCTTACATTTTAAGCCGCGCCTTCGGCCTGTTGAAACCATTCCTGCGCGCCGTCACTCGATCCGCTCGGCTTGAAGGTCGGGCCTAATGCGCCGCTGGCTTCATTGGCTCACCCTGCCCATCGCCGCAGTCTTGCTGCTTTTCAATCTGCGCCGACTCATATTCACCATCGTTGCGTTGTTCGGTAAATATCCACGCAAGACTGTTGCATTAGATTCTTCATTCAGCCTTCATCCTTCCGTCCTGATTCTGGTTCCCTGCCGCAACGAAGCCGCGACCTTGCCCGGCTTGATCGACTGCCTCGATCGATTAGAATATCCAGCCGATCGATTGCATATTGCTTTAATCGACGACGGCTCGATCGATGCCACGGGTGAGTTGATCGATCGGGCTGTGCGCAATCGATCGAACTGGTCGGCCATACCCACGCCGATCAATCGCGGCAAACCTCAGGCCTTGAATGCCGCGCTGGCCCAGATCGATTTTGGCGATGTGATCGTTGTGTATGATGTCGATCATCGTCCCGAACCTGGTTCACTGGTAACGTTGATCGCCGCGTTTGATGATCCACTCGTTGCGGGCGCGAGCGGCGAGACCAAGCCGATCAATCCAACCGCGAGTTGGCCTGCGTATTATGCTGCGGTTGAAAGTCTCGTGCATCAATTGATCACTATGCGCGCGAAAGATCAACTTGATTTGGCTCCGGCGTTGTTGGGATCGAATTGCGCGGTTCGGCGCAGCGCGCTGAGGCAGGCGGGCGGTTTTCGATCGGGAGCGTTGTTGGAAGACAGCGATCTCACTCTGCGCTTGACGCGGCTCGGTTATCGATTGCGCTTTGTGCCGGAATCGATCGCGTGGCATCAAGTGCCGGAATCGATCGAGGGTTTCATCCAGCAGCATATGCGTTGGTCGCGCGGCTTCAACGATGTGGCACGCGATCATCTGATCGTTCTTCTGCGCGATCGATCTGTGCCGCCGCGCGTGCGAATTGAATCTGCCCTCTTCGCGCTCGGTTATCTCGATCGGCTGGCGCTGCTCAGCGCGCTAGGCATGCAAACGATCGATCGAGTGGTTGGGCGCGTATTCAATTTTCCAAAATCCATTTTGCAACTTTCGTTAGCGATGCCATTCATTCAGATCGCAGCGGTCTTTCAATCCGAACGCGTCTCGAAATCAATGTGGCGGCGCTTTCCGGTTATACCAATCTTGTTTTGCTTAGACATATTCGTGGCCGCGCGCTCGATGATCGATTCGCTGCTCAATCGACCGCGCGTCTGGACTAAGACGCAGCGTATTCATGAAGTCAAGCCTTGATGCGTCATTGCGAGCCGCAAAGCGGCGAAGCAATCCCAAAGCCGATCGGGAGATTGCATCGTAGCAAAAAACGCTCCTCGCAATGACGGCGCGAAATATGATTCATTCATCACTCAGCACTCGTCACTCGTCACTCATCAGCCTCGTCATTCCGGTCTTCAACGGCGGCGAAAATTTTCAACGTTGCCTCGACGCCGTGCGCGCCTGCGATCCGTCACCGCACGAAGTCATCGCCGTCGATGATGGATCGACCGATGAGTCGCCGCGCCTCGCTCGCGAACACGGCGCTAAAGTCCTGACAACCGATCGACCCCGCAGCGGGCCGGCGATGGCGCGCAACATCGGAGCGCGAGCAGCCACAGGCGACGTAGTGCTGTTCGTCGATGCGGATGTGGCCGTTCAGCCGGAGGTGATTGACCGCATCGCGCACAACTTTGAAGCCGATCCCGATCTGGCCGCGTGTTTCGGCTCATATGATGAACACCCCGCCGCGCAAAATTTTTTGTCGCAATATAAAAATTTGTTTCATCACTACGTGCATCAATCGGCGCAGGCGGACGCCTCCACATTTTGGGCGGGCTGCGGCGCGATCCGGCGCGACCTCTTTTTGAAAGTGGGCGGCTTCAGCGAAACCTATCCGCGTCCGTCGATCGAAGACATTGAGTTGGGCTGTCGATTGAAAGCCACAGGCAGTAAATTGCAACTCGACAAAGAAATTCAATGTCAGCATCTCAAGCGCTGGACGTGGCGATCATTATTGCGATCCGATATTCTCGATCGCGGCGTGCCGTGGACCGAGTTGATTCTACGCGCTGGCGCGTTTGTCAACGATCTGAATTTGCAGACACACAATCGCGTCAGTGTAGTCATGGTGTATCTGCTGCTACTCTCGCTGGCGATCGGAGTCGTCCAGCCGACGGGCTGGCTGGCGTCCGCCGGACTGGCGATCATTTTGCTGCTACTTAATTGGAAGCTGTATCGTTTCTTCAAAGCGCGGCGCGGCTTGAGGTTCGCCCTGCGCGTTATCCCGACCCATTGGTTGTATTATTTTTACAACGGCATTTCATTTTCGATCGGAGCCGCGCGGCATGTCTTCAAATCCGATCAATCATCACCGCCACGAGATCGTTGGGCGATGCGCGCGATGATCGGTGTGGTGTTGATCGGTGCGGCGTTCCGCTTGGTAAATCTGGGCCGCGATAGTTTTTGGTACGATGAACTGCTGCAAGTCAACATTGCCGGACATGATGTGTCGACGATCCTGTCCAAGTTGTTTGAGAATGCCGCCATGCCACTCGATTATTTCATCACGCATGTGATGTTGATTTTCGGGCGCAGCGAATTCTGGCTGCGTTTTCCGGCGGCGATGTGGGGATTATTGACGCTGCCGATCGTCTATCAGATCGGTCGAAGATTATTCGATCGATCGGTGGGTGTATTGGCCGCTGCGCTGCTGGCGATCATTGGCGTGCACACATTTTTTTCGCAAGAGCTGCGGCCTTACGCGCTGCTCACATTTTTGGCCGTGCTCTCGTTTTATTTTTTGATTCAAATCTTCCGCACGCGGCGGACTCGTTATTGGATCGCATACAGTGTCACGATCGCTTTAGCCGTATTGACGCATTACTTCATGTTGTTCCTGATCGGCGCGCAGGGCTTGATCGTCTTGATCGGCTGGCTGCACGATCGATTGCTAAGGTCAGATCAATCAATCGAGAAAATGGTGATCTTAAAATTCGCCGGTGCGTTGATCCCGACGATCGTCGTGCTGATGTTGACGCCGTGGTTCGGATCGATCTTGGACGTGGGCCGCTTGTTTGTTGAATCGGTCTTGGCGCCGAATGCCATTCCGCAGGATGCCTATTTGGGTCAAATGCGTGGTGATGCCGCGCCGATCGATTGGACTTTCTTTCAAGATAAGGTTCTCACAAATTTCACGGCGGGGGGACCGATACTGCCATATGCTTTCTTTATCATGTGGATCATTGGCGCGTGGACTGGATTGCGGCGGGCGCGTCGATCGACCGTGTTGTTGATCGTCTGGTCGATCGTTCCGGCAGCCTTAGTGATCGCCTTCTTGCGACATCGCGGCACGTTCTTTGCGATCCGCTACATTTTGTACACGCTGCCGGCTTTCATCATATTGATTGCCTTGAGTCTGAACAGCGGTCTGCGCGCATTGTATCGATCACACCCTGCCCAACTTCAGACAAAACTTCGACGAGTCATGCAGTTCGCCGCCTGGATCGGGTTAATCGTCCTCGCCGGACATTTTGCCAATGCCTCAATCACTTATCTCAGCGGCCATCACGAACATTGGCGCGAAGCCGGTCAATTTTTGATCGATAATGTGCAGCCAGGGGATCTGCTAGTGCTGCCGCAAGCAGGTGAACTGATTGAATTTTACGCGCCAACCTTGACCGTAACGCCTGCCCGATCTAACGTCGCTGAGGATCTGCCGACGCCAGCACCCGATCAGCGCATGTGGCTGGTGCTGAACATTTACAATTATCCGCCGGGCATGTATGAAGCGTGGGCCAGCAGCCGCCCCCACATCGAATATCGGTTCGATGCAGCGGTGCAAGTGATGCTCTTAAGGCAAGCGCCGACGAAAGCCGATCTGCTGGCCGCAGCGATCGACGTGCAGGTGCCGGAGATTTCGACAATTTGGGCAACACTGGCCGGGCAAAATGAAGTCGCCGACAATATCGACGCCGCGCTCGATCAAGTGCAGCACGCGCTCGACTTGACGCGCGATCACGATCAAACACTTGCCTTGACTTTGCAGCGCGCCGATATTTTGCGCCGCGCCCAACGGCTTGATCTCGCCGCCGCAGCTTATCAGCACGCGATCGAGCTTGATGCGGGCAGCCTCGACGGCTGGGTGGGCTTGGGCCGCGTCTATGTGCAGCAAGGCAAAATCGATCAAGCCCGCGCGCAGTTCATGCAAGCCTTGACGATCGATCCGCAAGCGTATGCGGCCAATTTATTTTTAGCGCAAATTTATCAGCGAGCAGGTGATGCCGATCGCGCCGCAACTTATTTCGCCGTCGCCGCGGACATGCACCCGGAATTGATCACGCCGCCGTAGTGGAGTGAAGCATCCTGAGCAGAGCCACAAAGTCGAAGACTTCGTGGTGGAGTCGAAGGAGCGATGATTTTCATGATGCCCA
>JBGQGR010000308.1:0-4593 GCA_041497495.1 Anaerolineae bacterium
GGCTTTCAAGTCATAGACCCGGATGATATTCTGACTCAGCTCTTTCTCAATCGCTTGCCAGATATCCAGCTTGCTCAAGCGGCGCAGCAAGAGCGTCAGGCGATCATCGGTGAAGTCCAAATCGCGGACTGTCTGCCCGGTAATCCTTTCAATGGTCGCGTGGGCTTGTTTGACCCATGCTTGCACCGGCTGCTTGCGGTGGTTGCTCTCGGTAAGCAGATGGGCCAGCCAGATACTCGCAATCCAGCCCCAACTCAAACCTTGCTGTAGCCCGTGTCGTTTGAGATGATGGTCTAAAATGTCAGGTAAGCCCAGCTGGAGCATGACTGCCAGCAATAGCGGAAAATCGTCAACGCGTTCGGATGTGATTATGGGTTCAGTGGTCATCCACTGAGTTTATCAGGAAATTCAAGATTTCAAAAAAATTTCAGCGAATGGACAGCAAATAATTAAGCATTCAGAATTAAGCATTTAGTATCTCTTTATGGCATCCATGACAGACGCGCATTGATCCAATCGGAACTTTGCGGCGCGGCCGTTACCTTCTGCGCCTCTGCGCCATCAAAACGCGCAATGTAGATGCTCCACGTGCCATCTCGATCCGACAAGAACGCGATGTGTGCGCCGTCCGGCCCCCACGCTCCGGCGATGTTGCTGCTGCTCCCGTTCGTCACCTGCTGCACACCACCGGCTGTATTCACGAAAAACAGATTGTAAGCGCCCGTGACATTTGAGAAGTAGGAAATGTTTGCGCCATCCGGCGACCACGAAGTTGGAATATCCTGCGGACTGCCAGTCAACCGCGCAGGCGGATTCGATTGATCGGGATTGCGCAGCATAATGCCGCAGCCACCTCCATCGCAACCGGAAAAGGCCAACAATCCGGTCGGTCCCCACACCGGCGTCGTCCCGGCTCCCAGATCGATCGGCGTGCCGCCGTGTGCGTCGACAACATACAAGCGGCCTGCTAATGAATAGATCACCCGCCCGCCATCCGGTGAGATCGTTGGCGATGAGGCACCGGGCGGCGCGATCGTTTCGAGACCACCTGTCGCCAGATTGACGGAGTTAATCCCCACGCCTGACAAGCGATAGACCATGTTCGATCCGTTGCGCTGCAATTCGGGTTGATCGCCCACCGCCGCGACATAGATCGATGGGTTGCCCGCGCTGGCGGCGAAGATGCGCGAACCGTTGGCGTCGTAGATTGGGAAAGCTAAACGGCCCGTGAACAAACCCGATAGTGTTTGCGGCGCCCCCGGTGTTCCTCCGCTCTCGCCTACTGTCAGCGTGCCGCTGATCGAGGGCGTGGCCGTCAAGCATTTTTGCTGGGCATCTTCGATCTTCGGTTGTAAGGTCGGATTGGGCCGTAGTTTATTGGCTGCTTCATAGTTTTGACGTGCCGCGCAGAAGTTG
The DNA here is from genome assembly GCA_041497495.1 of Anaerolineae bacterium. GTDB lineage: Bacteria > Chloroflexota > Anaerolineae > Fen-1058 > Fen-1058 > JBGQGR01. Next base: position 1,417 of record JBGQGR010000308.1, read on the forward strand.
CCGGCTTGATCGAGTTGATCGCCATAGTGGATATGCGCTTCGACCAAGCGGGTGAAAGTGTCTTGGTAGCCGGGACCGATTGCATACAATTCACTAAAGCGCTCGATGGCCCGCTGCCAATCGACGTTCCAATAACCGCGCGCCGTCAAATACATGCGGGCATATTGGGATTGCAGCGCGGCGTCATTCGGCAGGTCTTGAATGTAAGCCGCTTGATCGAGGTAAGCGATGCCTTCTTCAAGCCGATCGTGCTTCAATAATTCCAGCCCGTAAGTCATGGCCGCTTGATACAACATGCTGTTGACTTTCTCGGTCTGGTACTTTGAATCGATCGCCCGGACTTGTGACAGTACATCGATCGCTTTGGCCCAGTCTTTGGCTTGATAGGCGCGTAGTCCGGTTTGAAAAAGTTGATCGATAACTTTGGTTTGTGACACAGCGGCCGTGGGCGTGGGCACCAACGTCAATCGAGTTCGGACTTGTGACAGCTGCTCGCTGGCGCCTGGATAATTGGGATCCAATTTCAAGACGTACTGGAAATCCACTTCAGCCAATTGCAATTGACCGATCGCGAAATTGGTGACGCCTTCGTGGTAATACTGATCGGCCTTCGCCTGCCGATCGATCTCGCGATCTTGCAATCCGGTCGCCAAGCCGCCCACAATCGACGCAGCGATCAGCGCGAACATGCCGCAAGAAAAGATCAAAATCAAGATCGCAGTCGGCGACAAACGGCGGCGCGGCTTGATCGGTTTTGGCAAGCCCATGGATTTTTTCGGGGCCAGCTGAGGTGCAGAGTCAATTATGGTTCCGCAATTGCCGCAGACCAGATCGCCGGGTTCGACTCGCGCGCCGCATTCGCGACAGTTCATGTGTGCTCCAGCAAATAATGAAACTAGGTTATCGCGCGCGATTATAGCATACTCTATCTTCAAACCGCATCACTAGCTGATTGACTCACACGAATCAGCGTGCTAAGATGTTGCCATGTATCTCGATCGATCACGCTCGCGCCAAACATCGCCGCGCCGCATCGTCATTTTAATCATCCTGATTGTGGCCGGTTTGTTCGTGATCGCGAATCAAAACGCGCTGCGTCAGCAGCTCATCCCGCCGCCCACGCCGACGGCGACGCGCACCGCGCGATCGTATGTGGTTGAGGCGCAGTCGTTGGCTGAGGCCGGTAAGATCGATGAAGCCATCGGGTCTTACATCCAAGCCACTGCGCTCGATTCGGCCAATATCGATGTATTGATCGAACTGTCGCGCTTGCTGGCGCTGACTCAACGCACCGATGATGCACTGCAATGGGCTTTGCGCGCGGCTCAACTTGCGCCGCAATCTGCGAGAGCGAAGGCCGCCTTAGCGATGGCGCTGGATTGGAATGCAGCCAGTTTAGAAGGGCACGGCCGCGCCGCCGAGGCGCAGCCGGAATACCAACAGGCGATCGACGCCGCGCAGGCCGCCAGCTCGATCGATCCCAATTATCCTGAAGCGTATGCTTATCTGGCGGAAACCTACGCCGATCTCAATCGCTGGGCTGAGGCGATAGATGCGGCGCAGAAGGCCGTTGATCTCAATCCCAATCGCGTGGATGTGCAGCGCGCTCTGGGCTATGTCCGGGAAAGCCAGGGCAACTATTCGGGCGCGGCGCAGGCGTACGAGCAAGCGCTTCAATTCGCGCCCAACTTGCCATACTTGTATATTGTGCTGGGCCGCAACTACCGCGTGATCGCCAGTGTGAGCGATGCATCCAGATATCAAAAGGCGATCGATGCGTTCAAGCATGCCATCGCGCTTGATCCCAAGAACGTCGTCGCTTACGATGAGCTCGGTTGGACCTACTACAACTTCGATCAGCTCACTGAAGCCCAAAAAGCGTTGGAGCAGGCGGTGGCGATCGATCCGCAATCGTGGTCGGCGGCCGAGCATTTGGCCGTCACTTATTATTCGCGCCGCAACTATGAAGACGCCTCGATCACGTTCAAGACCGCGATCGGCTTGATGAATCAGTCATTCGATGGCGATCATTATTGCGTCACCTCCATCAGCCGTGCCTGCGATCGGTTGATTGAGGCCTACTACACACTGGGGCTGTCCTTCTATTACTTATCGCAATGCGAGACCGAATCATATCCGGCGTTTCAGAAAGCATTAGTCCTGCGGCCTGATGAACCGAATGCCAAGTTCGGTGTTCAGTTGTGCAACGACGCGCTGATCACGCCCACGCCAACTCCCAAACCAAAGTAGCCGATGGCAGATGGCATATCGCGTATCGCAAAAAAGTACAGCCTGACTCTTTACTCGTCATTGTTTATGAGGAGGCAACATGAAACTGATGCTGGCCGTTATTCAAAACGAAGATGAAGATCCACTCGTGCAGGCGCTGGAAGGCAAGAACATCGGCGCGACGCGGATCGGATCAAGCGGCGGGTTTCTGCGCGCCAGCAACGTGACGCTGATGATTGCGGTGGAAGATACGCAGGTTGAAGCGGTATTCGATCTGCTGCGGATACACTGTAAGCGCCGCACACGGCATCTGCATCCGCTACTGCCGAACCTTGAAGCGCGCGAGCGATTTCTCGGCTCGATCCCCGTCGAGGTTGGGGGCGCAGCTGTTTTTGTTTTGCCTGTCGATCGGATGGAGAAGTTAGGCTGAAAAATTTTCAGTCCTAACCCGGAAAAAGTTAAAATACTTATGCGACCATAAAGCGTCGAGATGAAAGGCGCGACCGGGATGCCGATGAGAGCCTTTTGCTATCTTCGGTCTATTGACTTTTGGCCTGATTCGCATGAAAATATATCAACACCCCAAACGATTCATAACCTGCGCGATCGGGGGTGAGTAACGATCGGCGGGCCCATCTTACTCTAATCAGGAGACAGAAAATGGATGCTGTGTTCAGCTGGTTGCCCATCGTTATTGTGGTCTTTGTCGTCGTCATCCTCGCCATCTTCTTTCTGCCGATGCTGCGCGGTTCGGTGCGCACATCCAAGTTGATGCAGACTGGGGTGTCGGCTCAGGCGCAAATCATCAAGGTCTGGCAGACGGGCATGTATGTCAACGAGCAGCCGCAGATTGGGTTGGTGCTGCAAGTGCAGCCGAGCAACGGCGCGCCGTTTCAAGCGGAAGCGAAGAAAGTGGTGTCGATGATCCAGATTCCGCAGTTTCAGCCC
>JBGQGR010000309.1:0-4586 GCA_041497495.1 Anaerolineae bacterium
CCTCAGTGACTTTCAGATCAGTGTGCCGGAGTTAGGCACGATTAAGGCCAAGCATCAGCCCTACGTGTTGTTGACGAGCAACAACACTCGTGAATTGAGTGAGGCGCTGAAACGCCGCTGCTTATATTTGTTCATCGATTACCCGTCAATGGAGCAGGAACTCAACATCGTGCGAATGAAAGTGCCTGATCTGAATTTGAAGTTGGCGCAGCAAGCGGTACAGGTTGTCCACAAACTCCGCACGTTCGATCTGAAAAAGAATCCCAGCGTCAGCGAAACGATCGATTGGGCTAAAGCGCTCGTTGCATTGAATGCCGAGCACATGGACGAAGAGACGCTCAACAACACGCTGACCGTTTTGCTCAAGCACGAATCGGATGTGCAGCGCGCGCGACAGGGCATGAACGCTCGATCGAGTCCGGCGACGGGTCCGATCGATGTCGATCAATACAATCCGTACGGTGAATATCGGAATTTGCCGAGGGGAAGACGAAAATAATTAGCATGCGTCATTGCGAGCCGCCGACACTTGCCTGCAGTACAGAAAAAGTGAGGCGGCGTAGCAATCTCAAACTCGATCGGGAGATTGCTTCGCTTCGCTCGCAATGACGTTTCATTAAGCGTATGGACTCCCGCATCGTTCACTTCATCGGCGCATTACGCGCCTCAGGTGTGCGCGTCAGCCTCGCGGAAAGCGAAGACGCCATGCGCGCGATCGATCAACTGGGAGTTGAAGATCGCGAGTTGTTCCGTCTGTCATTGAAAGCCACGCTGGTTAAAGAAGCGCACGACGGGCCGACGTACGATCGATTATTCCCGCTGTACTTTGGATCGAATCAGCCACCGATGCTGGACGGCGCGGGCGGCATGTCGAGCAGCGATCAAGAAAAGTTGGCTGACGCGCTGCGCCAGATGTTGCAAGAACTGCGCGCCGAATTAATGCGCCGTTTGGCGGAAGGCCAGCCGCTCTCTCCCGAAGAATTGGAACAACTCGGACAGAATGCCGGATTGCAAGATGCCAATCAGCGTTATCAACAACAGTGGATCACGCGCCGCGTGTTGCAGCAATTGGGGCTGAATGATTTGGCAGAAGCCATCAATGAGTTGATGGAACTCCTCGCCGCACTGGGTATGGATGCGCAGTCGCGCCAGGAATTGCGCGATGCGATGGAAGCCAACGGCGAATCGATCGAGCAGCAGGTGAAAGATTACGTCGGGCAGCAGATCGCCGAGAACATGGCGAAAGAATATGAGAAGCGCGAGCCGATCGACGATCTGATGCACCGGCCGTTTGCCTCGTTGACCGAACAGGAAGCCGACGAACTGCGTACGCAAGTTCAGCGCCTAGCCGCGCAGCTAAGAAGCCGCGCCGCCTTGCGACAAAAGCGCGGCAAAGACGGCACGCTCGATCCGAAGGCGACCCTGCGCGCGAATTTGAAATATGGCAGCGTGCCGATCGAGATGAAGTTCAAGCACAAGCAGTTGAAGCCGAAACTCGTGTTGATTGCGGACGTGTCCACTTCCATGCGGCCCGTGGCGGAGTTCATGGTGCGCTTGATGTACGAACTCAGCGATCAGATCGCCCGCGCCCGATCGTTCGCGTTCATCAATCACATTCACGAAGTCAGCCAAGACTTCGATCATGGCCGCGCGAGTGAAGTGGTGCAGGACGTGCTGGAAAAAATTCCGCCGGGTTATTACAACACCGATCTCGGTTCGGCGCTGGCCGATTTCACGCACGATCATTTTGACGCGGTGGATCATCGCACGACGGTGATCTTCCTGGGCGACGGCCGCAACAACTTCAACGATCCGCGTCTCGATCTAATCGATCAGATCAAGCGCCGCGCCAAGCGTGTGCTGTGGTTCAACCCCGAACATCCTCTCCAATGGCGATCCGGCGATAGCGATATGTTACAATACGCGCCGCTGTGCGATTCGGTGCATCAAGTCAGCAACTTGGCTGAGTTGGCCGCGGCGGTCGATCGATTGTTTGACTAAGCGCGCACATCATTGCGAGCCATCGGAGGTGGCGCGGCAACACTTGCACCGCAATGCGGAGCAGTGCAGGTGTCTTCCGATCGATTGATCAATCCCAAGGAGATTGCTTCGTCGCTTCGCTTCTCGCAATGACGAAGACGAAATTCCTGATCCCCAATCCCCAATCCCTCCATCATAACTTTGCCCAACAACTCAAATCTCGAATCGACCACGCGCCGATTGACGACGGTGTTGTTCATCGGCCAAGGCTTGGCGCTGTTGGCGATCTTCACCACGTCGGCGATCTCCAGCATCACCGGCACGATGTTAGCGGGCACACCGCGCGCGGCGGGTTGGCCGTCGGCTGCAACGCTCGTCGGCGGTTCACTCGCCGCGTATCCGATCGGGCGTTTGATGGGCCACGTCGGTCGACGCATCGGTCTATCGATTGGTTACTCGATCGGCATGTTGGGTGGGATCGTCGCCGGTCTCGGCGTGATCGGTCAATCGCTGCCCGTGTTCTTGATCGGTTCGATGTTGTTGGGCGCGGCGCGCGTTTCATCCGATCAAGTGCGCTATGCGGCCGCCGATATATTCACGCTGCGACGGCGCGCGCGTGCCGTGAGCCTGATCGTTTTTGCCGGAACGATCGGTGCAGTGTTAGGGCCGGCGCTGACCCCGATCGCCGATCGGGCAGCTCAAGCGATCGGGTTAGGCAAGCTCGTGGGGCCGTGGTTGATCAGCGGCGTGCTGTTCGTGATCCCATTGATCGTCATCAATATTTTTCTGCGACCGGATCCGCGCGAAGTCGCGCAGCAGTTATCGGCCGCTAACGTAGTGGGATAAGAGACTTTAATTCTCGCGCCCGCGCGCTCGCTCTTACAAGTTTTAGCTGACCCGGCGGCGCGCGTAGCGTTGATCGCGCTAGGCTTAGCTCAGATCGTCATGGTCATGGTGATGACGATCACGCCGGTGCACATGCTCGATTACGCCCATCCGCTGGAAGACATCAGTCTGGTGATCTCGGCGCACATTGTGGGGATGTACGGTTTATCGATGGTGACCGGCTGGCTGAGCGATCGCGTGGGATGCCGCGTGGTGATTGGATTGGGGGTGGCGCGCTGCTGATCGGCGCGTGCATCTTTGCGCCCGCGAATCATGACACGCTGCCATTGGCGGCTTCGTTATTAGACGTTATCGGAAATAAGGATCTCGCATCATCGTCGCAAGCGACGCTTGCGATGACGGACGCGCAAATTGTGCAGTCCCGCTGCTAATTCCATGAAACGATCTGAACAGTCTGGCCGAGTGTTACGCAGCGTATCTTTGACACAGCGGGACCGTTTGATGCCACAAATGGCATGTTCAATTCTTACTCGAACCCGCGACAGAGCACGATTGTGCCGCTTGTCGCGGGGCGTCAGTTCTTTGCCCCTTGGCTTTTTTTCGGTTGATAAGAATGTTTGACCTTCGGCTCATAGCCTTGAAAACCGGTATCTTTACGCACCGTGGCTGTTCGCGGATAAGCAATCCGTGCTCGGTCAGCGACTTTCTTATCATGGGTCTTGCCCGCTTCGGTTCGGCTCAAATAACCAACACGCTTGGATCGGGTTTGGGCGATGATCACATTCTTGTCCGTATGCATCTTTTTCTTGCCGCTGTAATGGAGGGCCTGTTTTTCAGGCTTTTTTGGCCTTTGGCGGCGACGTTCCGTGCCATCAATAATGTAATCGGCCGACTCGTGCTTGGTGCGTTCAGATTGGGCAAACTTGCGCCCGTCGCGCTCAGGCATTACCCCAATCGTGATCAAGGCCTCGCGCAAGATAGGCAACAAGCGATGGATCCATTCGTTAGCACTCGATTGACTAAGACCAAACAACTCTCCCAGCACGACTTGCAGCGGATACGTTTTCTGATACACCAAGATAAACAGCAACTTCTGTTCTGCGATTTTCAAATGACTAATGCGCCCACCACCAATTTGGCGTTTGCGTTTCCGCCTGACCAGAGTTTTATCGCCGGCATATTTAGCCTGGTAGGCTTTGATGAAGGCGGGGAGCACCGCCTTGAATTCCTTGACCGTCAATCCAGTCAGAGCAAGAAATTTGCGAGAATTCCGTTTTAGGTGTGTGTAGTCAAGCATTCACCCATTATAAGTTATTTCCGATAACGTCTCTTATACTCCAATCTGATCGGGAAGTCAGATAGAGTATGCCAATGGACTCGTTCTTGTTCAAGTTCAACCCGCACCACGCTTTAGCCTGGTGCTACCCCTGATCTCTTGCCTGATCAAACGATCAAAATTGAACTGATTGTACAGATGCTGGTAACTTTGATTGATCGTCGCTTACTTCTGCCCATATTCATGCGTGTAGCGATGCCGCAGCTTTGCCACTTCGCCGGCGGGAATCTCATCAGGTTGGCCTAGCTGCAGGGCGATCCAAACCGTGCGCGCCACATCTGCAACCATCACCGCGGCTTTCACCGCTGCTTCGGCACTTGGGCCGATGGTGAAGACACCGTGATTCTTCAACAGCACGCCCGGTGAACTCCCGATCGATTCCACCACACCCCTGCCGATCTCCTCGCCGCCGATCAGCGCGAAG
>JBGQGR010000310.1:0-4574 GCA_041497495.1 Anaerolineae bacterium
CTGAGAAAATGCTCAGCGCGCGCTTCGACATGGAAGACTTTTTGGCGCAGCTGCAGCAGATCAAAAAACTCGGCCCCATCACCGGATTGCTCGATATGATTCCGGGTATGGGCGGCCTGAAGCAGCAGATCGATCCGCACGAGGCCGAGCAATCGCTCAAGCGCATCGAAGCGATCATCAACTCGATGACAGTGAAAGAACGGCGGCAGCCCGATCTGCTCAACGGCAGCCGCAAGCGCCGGATCGCCAAGGGCAGCGGCACGCAAGTGCAGGACATCAATCAGTTGATCAAACAGTTCCGCGATATGCAGCGGATGATGAAGCAATTATCGAGCGGCAAAGGTCGTGGACTCGCTTCGATGTTGCGGGGCAGATAAAGCAAGAAGAGATGGCTACCTGGCGCGGATAATGATGTATAATGGTGGTCGAGAATTGGAAGTTTGAAGTTGGCGTTGGGGTCCCTATCACCTCACCTTCTCTTCTCCAGCATCCAATTACAAATTCATCCAATTACAAATCAAGGAGAGCATCACGTGTTACGAATTCGACTGCGCCGTATAGGCGCGAAGAGACAAGCGGCTTATCGCATGGTCGTCGCCGAAAATGAATGGGCGCGCGACGGCCGTTTTCTGGAAATCGTCGGTCAGTATAATCCGCGCACCGATCCCTCCACGATCGAAGTGAATGAAGATCGTGTGCTGCATTGGTTGAGCAATGGCGCGCTGCCGACTGAATCAGTCGAGAAGCTGCTAACGAAAGTCGGCACACTCGATCGGTTTTCCCGCCTGAAGAAAGGCGAGTCGCGCGAAACACTGTTGGCCGAAGCTAAGACCGCTGCCGATGCGATGCGCACGAGCACCACGCGCCAGACCCGCACAGCTAAAGCCGCGCCAAGCAAAAAGAACAGAATCAAGCAAGCCGAAGCCGCACCAGCAGCTTAAGCATCCTGAGCGGAACATTGGAGTCGAAGACTTCAATGTAGAGTCGAAGGGGCGATGAAAGAATTTGTTGAGTACGTCGTCAAAAACATGGTCGATCAACCCGATCAGGTTGTCGTGAAGGAAAGCCACGACGGCAACCTGCTGGTGTTGGAGCTGCATGTCGCGCCGGATGATATGGGGCGCGTCATCGGCAAAGGCGGCCGTGTCGCGAATTCCATCCGATCGCTCCTGCGCGTCATGGCCGCTCAGACCGACCAACGTGTGACGTTGGAGATCGAATGATCGCGCGATCAATCGGCGCAAATCCATAGTCTCGAGCTAAAGCGATGACAGACACTCGCGGCTCAGGCAGCCAGAAACAGCTGCCTGAGCCTCACTTTTTGAAAGTGGGGATGATCCTCCGCGCCTGGAGCATTCGGGGCGATGTGAAAGTTCAGCCCACGGCTATCCGGCCCGAACAGATCCAGCAGCTTAAACGCATCTTTGTCGGTCCACACCACCGCGAATACAAAGTGCAAAGTTTCCGCGCGCATCAAAAGAATTGGCTGTTGAAACTTGAAGGCGTCGATACGCGCAATGACGCGGAGCTATTACACGACCAGTGGATCTCGATCGAACGGAAGGATCAGCCGCCGCTCACTGAGGACGAATACTATTCGAATCAAATCATCGGCCTGCAGGTTGAAACGATCGATGGCACTGCCTTGGGCATTGTGACTGAGATCTTGAAAACCGGCGCGAACGATGTGTATGTCGTCAACGGCAATCGCGGCGAAATTTTGCTGCCCGCTCAGGCGGAAGTCATTCGATCGATCGATGTTGAACAAGGGATCATGATCGTCAAGTTGTTGCCGGGTATGGAGTAGGGGCGAGGCATTCGCGCATCGATCAATGTTGATCGACGTGCTGATATGGACGCGATCGCCATTGTCTGCAATTGCTTGACGAATGCCTCGCCCCTACCATGCAATCATTCTCTTGACGATTCACAACGTTTCGGATATAGTCGCGCCTCGTTAGAGGTAACGTCATGCGTGATGTGCGCTACTGGATCGCTTTCAATCGAGTGAATGGCATTGGCCCGGCAAAAGTCCGCGCCTTGATCGATAACTTCGGCGATCTCGAACACGCGTGGTCAGCTGCGCCGATCGATCTGAAAGCCGCCGGGCTCGATCGAAAAGCGATCGAGAGTTTTGTGAACACCCGATCGGCGATCGATCTCGATCGAGAACTCGATCGCATCGAAAAAGTCGGGGCGAAGATCATCATTTGGGATGATCCCGATTATCCGCCATTGCTGCGTAACATTCCCGATCCGCCGCCCGTTTTGTATATGAAGGGCCAACTCACCGCGGCGGATCGCGAATGGACAATTTCGATCGTCGGCACGCGCAAGGCCAGCGCGTATGGCCGTCAAGCTGCTGAAACTTTAGCCGAAGAGTTGACGCACAATGGCGTCACGATCGTTAGCGGACTGGCGCGCGGTATCGACGCCGCCGTGCACGAAGCCGCGCTCAAGGCCGGTGGACGATCGATTGGTGTGTTGGCCTGCGGGATCGATCAAGTCTATCCGCCGGAGCACAAACGCTTGGCTGATCGATTGATCGAACACGGCGCTGTCATGACCGAAATGCCGATCGGTTCACCGCCCGAAGCCGGGACCTTTCCGGCGCGCAATCGGATCATCAGCGGTCTGGCCTTAGGCACGATTGTGATCGAAGCGGGCGAAACGAGTGGCGCATTGATCACTGCCGATCGAGCGTTGGAGCAGGGGCGCGAAGTTTTTGCAGTGCCGGGCAATATTTTTTCCAAAGCCAGCCTCGGCACGAATCGGTTGATCAAAGAAGGCGCAACGTTGATCACTTCGGCGCAAGATGTCATGGAAGCGCTGAATTTGAAAATGATCGTCGAACATTCGGAAGCGCGGGCGGTTATTCCCGATGATGCCACGGAAGCGAAATTATTATCGCTGTTGTCACACGATCCAATTCATGTCGATCAGATTGTGAATGACAGCGGCCTGCCGATCACGCAAGTCAGCAGCACGCTGGCGATGATGGAACTCAAGGGGATGGTGCGGCAGATCGGTGGGATGCAATATATTGTAGCGCGCGAGAGTCGTGCAGAGTATAAAGTGGAGTGAATGCAAAGTGCCCAATGCATAATGCACAGTGCATAATTATTCTCGCGGATATTCGTTCTTTCGTTAAGCATTGAGAATTCTGCATTATGAATTATTACGCTCTGATCATGGCTGGCGGAATCGGCACACGACTGTGGCCGCTGTCGCGCCAGTCGCGCCCCAAACAAATTTTGCCGCTGGTCAGCGATCGATCGATGTTCAAAGTTGCCGTCGATCGGTTGCAGCCGCTGTTCGACCCTGAAAACGTATTCGTCGTCGCGGGAGCGGATCAACTCGATCTACTGCGCAACGAACAGTCCGGTATTCCCGATCGGAACTTTATCATCGAACCGATGGGGCGCGGCACCGCTCCGGCGATTGGGTTGAGCGCGGTTCAGCTGCAGCACCGCGATCCTCAGGCTGTCATGGTTGTACTGGCTGCCGATCATTTTATCGGCGATGAAGCGGGCTTTCGGAATGTGCTTGAGGCAGCATATCAAGTTGCACAAGCGGATCACTTGGTGACGTTGGGCATCACGCCGAATTCTCCATCGACCGGTTACGGTTATATTGAGCGCGGCCAAAAGTTAATCGACGTAGGCGGACTCGCGGCGTATCAAGTGACGGCCTTTCGTGAAAAGCCCGATTTGGAAACGGCGCGTCGTTTCATCGCTGACGGTCAGCATAGTTGGAATAGCGGCATGTTCGTCTGGAAGGTCGATCGGTTTCTGCAGGAACTTGCTCGATCGATGCCGGAATTTTACGCGCAGCTGCTGAAGATCGATCACGCGTGGGGCACGGATCGATATGAAACGGTGTTGGCTGAAACGTGGTCGCAAGTCAAAACACAGACGATCGATTATGGCGTGCTGGAGAAAGCCACGGATGTCGCCGTCATTCCGGCCGAGTTTGACTGGAACGATGTGGGTTCGTGGGCGACGCTGCTGGAAATTTTACCGAATGATGAGCATGGCAATGTGGTACTGCATGCCGATTCGCTCGGCATCGACACAACGCAGACGTTGGTGTACGGTTGCGATCGGCTGGTAGCCACGATCGGGCTGCATGATTTTATCGTCGTCGATGCGGGTGATGCGATTTTGATCTGTCCCAAAGATCGCGCGCAGGATGTGAAGAAAATCGTGGATCAATTGAAGAAAGAAAAAAAAGGACAATATCTGTAGGGGCGAGGTGACCTCGCCCATTTTGGGAAGGTAATCGAGGAATATGGAAGCGTATTGTGTTAAATGTAAAACGAAAAGAGAAATGACTGAGGCCAAGACGGAGTATACGGCCTCAGGCACGGCGGCCACGCGCGGCAAGTGTCCGGTGTGCGGTACGACGTTGTATCGCATGGGCGCGACACCTGAGCACGCGAATATTCCCAAGCCTGATCCGGTGGCGAAGTCCGATAAGCCGCGCAAGCCGCGTGCTTCGAAGAAAAATGGCAACGGCAAAAAGGGATCGGATGGCCCGCGATCTGGCAAGCTGGTGATTGTAGAATCGCCGGC
>JBGQGR010000311.1:0-4537 GCA_041497495.1 Anaerolineae bacterium
GATCATCCCTCTATCACCGTCGATGTCGTCATGATGATCTTGCAAAATAATCAATTGCAAGTGTTATTGATCAAACGCGATGCCGCGCCTTTTCGCGGCCGGTGGGCGATCCCCGGCGGTTTTGTGCAAACTGCTGAATCGCTAGAAAATGCAGCGCGGCGTGAATTAAAAGAAGAGACCGGCGTTAAAGATGTTTATCTGGAGCAGCTGTATACCTTTGGTGACCCCAAACGCGATCCGCGCGGCCGAGTGATCAGCGTGGCTTACATCGCGTTAGTCTCTGCGCCATTGGCCGTCCACGCCGGCACCGATGCGCGCGAGGCGCGTTGGTGGCCCGTCACCGAACTGCCGCCGCTCGCCTTCGATCACGAGCAAATTTTGGAATATGCGTTGACTCGGTTGCGCTACAAGATCGAATACTCCTCCGTTGGTTTTCGATTGTTGCCGGAAACATTTACACTGAGCGAACTGCAGCGCGCCTACGAGATCATCCTCAATGAACCGTTGGACAAGCGCAATTTCCGGCGGCGCATCAGTGAAGCCGCCGTAATTGAGCCGCTCGACGAAACCCGATCGGGTGATGGCCGGCCGGCGCGCTTGTATCGATTCCGGGCTGACGCCGTCGCCGAAGTGAAAGCGCGTCGGCTCTTTCCTTAATTTCCAACCTTGCGCTGGTTTTGCACCGCAAATGTCAATCGGCACAAAAACCTTCGCAACGTTCAGTCAGTATTTCCTTCATTTCAGTATCTTTGTCTTATTTCCTCTTGGCCATTTACCTCGTAGAATTGTTTTATCTCCGGAAGTTAGGGCAAAGGATCGTCAGCTATGTTGTCAAAACAATTGAAGTGGCTGTTGATCGCGATCGGGGGTGGGGCGATCGTGATCGTGATCTCGCTCGGCTGGATCGAGCAGTCGGCAGCGCAGGGCTCGATTGGTCTGTCCGCTAACCCGATCGTTCCGGCGGCGCTCAACGATCAAATTCAAACCGGCAACTTATTAATCAATCCTGATTTTGAAAATGGATCAACACCTTATCCGGGGCACACTAACATTCAAGTCCCGACTGGCTGGAACATCAGGTGGTATACCAATACCTATTTTGCTTATGGAAATCCCTACCAATTCCGACAACCCGAAGTGAAATTGGACGATAAGACTCAATGGCCGTATTGCGATGGATGCGCGCCAAATGTCCCACCCCGCATTCACGCGGGCCGCTATGCAGTGGATGCCTTTGCTTCTTCTGGTGGTATGGATGTCTCTTTATATCAACAAGTCGACAATATTCCACTCGGCGCAATCGTGACGGGTACCGCGTGGCTGCATGCCTGGACAAGCAACTGTAATCCATTTCCAATCATCGATGGTCAATTGTTGCCGCAAGATGCCATTTCGTTGCAGGGTCCCAACGATTCCATCGACGGAAGTTGTTCTGACAACTTTTGGCCGCAAGATACTAATCGTATGATAGTCGGCGTCGATCCTTTTGGAGGCACGAACCCTCGTTCGCCAAATGTGATTTGGAATTGGAATACAACGAGTCCACAGTGGTGGGGGCCGTATGATTATTATTCATCGACTTTGCCGGTCACGGCAACAGCCAAATCGTTTACCGTCACATTGTTCCTGCGCGGAATAACGGTCATTCCCATTAAATTCGATGATATGTACTTCGATACGGCCAACCTGGTCTATAGTTTTCCGATCAGCGTTACCACGCGACAGGATCTACCCTGGCCGCTGACTTCAACCATCGTTATCACGTTGCAAGCGCCCATATCTTTGACGCAGCTCAACGCGAGCCTGACTGATCCGAACGGCTTGTCGATCCCTTTGATTTACCTCGGTACAACCGGCGTCACACCCACCTTTATTTCTCGCTGGACATTTAGCCCGTCGATCGCCGGAGCGCATATATTTACGGTAACCGCCGACCAATTACCTAATCCGGTAGCCCAGCCGATCAACGTGTCAGTCATGCAGTACAACACTATTCAAGATCACTTGCCGCCGCCGTCGCCAATCACCTTCACGCTCTATTCACCCATTTCACTTACGGGTATCACTTCAGTGCTGACTGATCCGCTTGGCTTGCCGACAACGTTTAACTATATCGGATCAAATTACATCAGTCCGACGTATGCCTTCCAATGGATGTTTACCTCGACGATCACGGGTGTGTATACGTTTGATCTCTTTGCTAATCAATTCACCTGGCATTGGCTGATCCCAATCCTGGCCGCCTCGAGTCGCACTTACTTGCCCCTGGTCATGCGCGCAGCGCCATAGTCTAAGCCGCACCCCCGCCGCCCCTGAAAAAATTGCCGCTTGACAACTTGGCTGGCTGGAGTATACTTAGTGTATAATGTACACTTCGGCTGCGCCGAATTTATTTTTGCGATTAATTAGTGTGATGTTAACACTAACCGGAACTGCGCGTGAAATTCTTGGGGGCAGACAAACGAGGCGAATGATGAATAATACTTATCTACAAATTTTTGTTTTCAGCCTATTGTTGCTGTATATCGTTAACTTGCGAGTCAAATTGTGGCTGGACCACAAGGTCATTCAGCAATTTCAGAAATCGGCGATCATCGTGCCGAAGCCGGACAAGAAACGCGACTTCGGCCCGGTCGCGCTTATCATCGCAGCACTGGCGCTGTTGTTGGCCATGGCGCACCCGTAAGCTTCCGCTGAGCCCGGCGGTTCACTTATTTCTGCACTCGCGACGGATCGAACAGCGACTGAAACTTCAGCAGCAAATTCAAATTGCCTTTAACTTTTAACTGCCCCGTCATGAAAGCCTTCATCGCCTCGAGCCGCCCCTCGATCAGCGCGATGTACGTCTCCGCGCTGGTGATCAGCGTCGCATCCGGTTGATCGATCGGGCCGGGCGTCACCGTGCATCGATCATCGGCAATGCGCACCGCGTAACTTCCCCTCTCGCCAAAATCCAACTGTACATTAGCAGTAATGCCTGCCGCTTTTTCAGGCACGAAGGCTTTGGGCATATGCTGCATGATTTGTTCGAGGGTGAATGTCATCATTGCCTCACGGGAAAAGAGTCTGTGCTAACTTAGTCGTTTGTCTTCGCCACGCGGCTCGATCGGCGCGGCCTGCAACCAAATCTTTTACAAGGCCGGTCAAGAATTCATTGACGGGTGTCTTTACTCCGATGGATTCTCCTGCCCGAACGATCGCGCCGTTCAAATCGTCGATCTCCGATTTGGGCTTGCCGTTGCGTAAATCCATTAAGAGTGATGGTGGTTTATCGCCTCGACCCGATGCGGCCAGTGGCTGCATGATAATCTGCAATAAGGGGATCGGCAGGAATCTCAAGGCAAAGACGAGTAATGGCACTGGATAGCCGGGCAGGGCGATCGGTTTGATCGATAGGGCTCGCATCAGCTGCACCGCTTCACGCAAGGCTGCCACTTCGACACGAAAGACAGTTCGATCATTGAATGTCTCGCGGGTCGTCATATCGAGAATCGCTGAGGTCGCATTGCCGACCAGATTCAGCAGCAACTTGCTCCACTTCATCGATCGATATTCGGCATAGATGCGCACCGACAGACCGGTATCTTTCAGCGTCGCGGCGATCGTTTCAATCGATCGTCTGTCAAGCGATGCCAGACCTAGCCCGCCTTTGTACTTCTCCAAACGAACCGTTCCGATCTCCGGGATTGAAATCGGATTGAGGATGGTTCCCGCGATAATCTTCTCGCGTCCGAAGCCGCGGCCTAATGCTTCCTCGCTTTCGACCCCGTTTTGAAATGACAGAATGCGATCGATTCGATCAGCAAATGGTTTCATTTGCTCAATCGTCGTCCCGCCGTCATAGTTCTTCACTGTGAACAAAGCCAAATCAAAATGATCGATCGTTTGAAAAGCCATCTCGATCGCATCAACGGCGTGCGCGTGTGCCCAGCATTCCGATCCCGGTTCGATGATTCTCAAACCTTTTGAGTTGATTGCTGCTGCCACCGGCGCGCGCCCGACCAGTATCACATCATGCCGAGCCGCTAACTTGCCGCCGAGGTATCCGCCGATTGCGCCCGCGCCAATGACGACGATTTTCAATTTACGGTTTCTCAATCGCCGCGACGAGTTCGCGGCAGAAATCAGGAATGTCGGCGACGACGCGGCCCCAGATAATATTGCCGCTGCGGAAAGCCGGTTCATCGACGAAAGTCGCGCCTGCATTAATCAGATCATCTTTGATGCCCAGGCTGCCCGTCGATTTGTGACCCTTGACAATGCCCGCCGAAATTCCGACGAGACCGGCATGGCAGATCAAGCCGATGATCTTCTTTTGATCGTAGAACTCTTTGACTAACCGTTTCACCTCGTCGTAGCGGCGCAGTTTATCAGGTGCCCAGCCGCCCGGCACAACCATCGCGTCGAAGTCAGTCGATTTGGCGTCTTTGAAACTTGCATCGGATGAGGCCATCAAGGCATTCTTCCCGCGATACTCCTTCTTCGCGTCTTTGCTCAAGATAGTGACGGTCGCACCTTCCTCGCTTAAGCGCATGAC
>JBGQGR010000312.1:0-4525 GCA_041497495.1 Anaerolineae bacterium
CGCCGAACGCTTCCCCTCTCAAAAAGCGATCATCTTCCAGCCCAGCCCTCAAGGCTTCGCCTCGTCATCGCTGACGTGGAAACAAGTCGACGATCTGTCGAATCATCTGGCAGCCGCGTTGATCGATCGGGGTGTCAAGAAGGGCGATCGGGTGGCTATCTTCATGCCCAACATCCCGCAGTTCATCATCACCTATTACGCCATCCTCAAAGCAGGCGGCGTGGTCGTCGCCACCAATCCGCTCTACTCGCCGCGCGAGATCGAACATCAACTCAACGATGCGGGCGCTGAGATTATCATCGTCATGAGTTTGTTTTACAAGACGCTGAAGAGCGTGCAGCCTAAAACCAAACTCAAGCGAGTGATCGTCACCAGCATCAAAGATTATATGGGCCCGATCATCGGGCTGTTGTTCTCGCTCGCCAAAGAGAAGAAAGACGGACACAAGATCGACGCGCTGGCCGAGGGCGATGAATGGTGGAAGGATGTGCTGGCCAAATATGCGGCCGCGCCCAAGCCGAGGGTGAAGGTCACAGCCGACGATGTTGCGCTCTTTCAATATACGGGCGGCACCACCGGTTTGGCGAAAGGTGCAGTGGCGCTGCATCGCAATCTCGTCGCGAATACCGTGCAAAGCCGCGCGTGGTTCGTCGATGTGAAAGATGGACAGGACACCACCCTGGCGGCGATTCCGCTCTTCCATGTCTACGGCATGGTGGTGGCGATGTCGCTCAGCGTGCAGGCCGCAGCCACGATGGTGCTCGTGCCGAATGCGCGCGACATTGCCAACGTACTGGTCGCGATCCATCGACACAAGCCTTCATTGTTCCCCGGCGTGCCGACATTGTACAACGCGATCAACAATCATCCCGATCTCGCCAAGTACAGCATCAAATCGATCCGCGCGTGCATCAGCGGCTCGGCGCCCTTGATGCCGGAGACCAAACTCAAGTTCGAACAAAACACCGGCGGTCGATTGATGGAAGGTTATGGATTGTCCGAAGCGCCGACAGCCACGCATTGCAATCCACTGCACGGCGAGAATCGCACCGGCTCGATCGGCTTGCCGTTCCCCGACGTGGACTGCCGCATAGTGAGCCTGGATGACGGTGTGACCGATATGCCGCTCGGCGAAGTCGGCGAACTCGCCCTGCGCGGCCCGCAGGTGATGAAAGGTTACTGGAACATGACGACCGAAACGCAGAACGCGCTGCGCGACGGCTGGCTGTTTACGGGTGATATCGCGCGCGTCGACAAAGACGGCTACTTCTACATCGTCGATCGCAAGAAGGATATGGTCATCGCGGGTGGCTTCAACATCTATCCGACCAACATCGAACGGGTGCTGAAAGAGATACCACAAATTCTCGATATCGCCGCGGCCGGCGTGCCCGATCCCTATCGCGGTGAGACGATCAAGGTGTGGATCGTCGTCAAGCCGGGCATGACCTTGACCGAAGCGGAAGTTCTGGACTTTGCGAAAAAGAACTTGGCCAAGTTCGAAGTGCCCACCTCGATCGAGTTTCGCAACGAACTGCCCAAGACCATGGTCGGCAAAGTGCTGCGGCGCGCGCTAGTCGACGAAGAGAAGAAGAAAGCTAAAGCCTAATCGTTTACGGGTACAGGCGTATTCTCAAAGACACAGAGGTTATAATGGGCCCTGTGTCTTTGTTTTTAAACCCCTGGGCAGGAGAGAATCTTGAAAACGATCGCAGCGTTTTTTGATGTCGATGGAACTTTGTTTACCGGCCATGTCTGGCGCGGGATGCTGAAATATTTTCAAGACACGCGCGGCGTGTGGCCGGTGCGTTGGTTCTGGTATACCCATCTGCCCTCTTATTTTCTCCGCAAAGCAAAATTGATCAGCGAAGAAAAATTTCGCGGGCCGTGGGGCGCGCACCTCGCCTGGCTGGCGCGCGGCTGGCGGGCCGATCAATTGCAGGGGATGTATGATTGGGTGGCGCACACTTACAGCGCGCCGCTGCGCCGCGAGGACACGCTTGCGAAGTTGGCCGAGCACAACCGGCAGGGACATCTGACCGTTTTAGTCTCAACGGGCTTCACCCAGCCGGTTTTACAATATGCATCGAAGCGTCTTTCTGTCTGCCTCGCTTCCGCTTGATAAAAGCTCGCCCTCAAACGATTGATGAGTAACTTACGGCACATAGTTGCGGCAGTCGTTACACTGCTGGCAGCGCACGCTTCGCGCAAGTGCGGCTTAAATGTTAACAGTATGGCCTCAAGTCACGCCTGCACTGACTGTAGCGCTACCGCTTTTCCTCGAACGTCAGTCTCTGTCCGACTTCGAACGCGGCAGTGCACGCCGCAGCGCATCGGGGTATTTTTGAAACAGCGGCGTACTTGCCTTAGATGTCTGTGAAAAGAAAAGTGGCTGTTCCCGAGGGGAGACTACGCAGGGGCTTACTCTAACGCGTATTTAATTGCTTGATCCATGCTCATCGATCGGCCAGCGTCCCATAATCGTTTGAATTCACTCGCCTCAATTTTGGCGCGCAGTTCCGCCACGGCCTGATCATATTCGACGCGTTCCCGCGGGGTCATTGACGAATCGATCAACTGGCGCAAGGCTTCCGCCGCGCTAAGCAGCGTCGCGGCTCGATCGGGTTTCTCTTTTTGCGTGAGAATGAAGGCGATGCATTCCAGTTCGTGCGCCACCGCCGATCGATGGCCCAATTCCCGCCATTTCGGCAAAACGTATTTATATGCGGCCAGCGCTTCATCGATTTCGCCATGGCGACGCAGGATGTGTGCGAGTTCGCTCGAACACGAATAAACGATGCGCATGTTGCCCATTTTTCGCGCGTCGTCCGCGGCCTGCTTGAATTGCACGCGCGCTTTTTCGACGTCACCCAGCAGGCCTGACAGCCGCGCGATGCCAAACGTGAACATGGAGGTGGACCAGTCAGCGCTCGCATCGAAAGTTAAAGACGCGGCTTGAGCCACATAGGCTTTGGCTTGAGTCATATCACCGTCGGCAAAGAAAACAATTTGGGCGCCGAGCATTAACAGCATGCCGAGTTCGCCGGTGTAGCCTCGCTCACGCGCCAGCGCTTCGCCATCATGCAGGGCTTGTTGGGCAGCGGGGAAATCGCCCAGATACATGGCCGATAAACCTACTAGGGAATGCAAGTGCACCAGCGCTCTAGGGTCAACGCCCTGTTTAGCCAGACTCAAGCCGGTCATGGCGGCGGCGTGGCCAAGTTTATGATTGCCCGAGAAGACAGCGGCCTGAGCCAGAACTCCATACAATTGGGCGCGCGTAGTGGCCAGGCCGGATAGCGCTTCGCTGCGGGTCAAGATCGTTTGACACCAGGATACAGCCTCGACGTTGTAGTCGCGCAACATCCAAAAATTGCCCAGCGCCAAAGCCAACTCGATGGCCTTCGCCAGATTATTCGACGAAGACCATTCCAACGCGGCACGCAAGTTATCGTGTTCCACTTCCATGTGATCGAGCCAGGCCAGCCGTTCTGAACCAAGCACTGCCTGTCTGACCGTTCCAGCTAATTTCAAAACGTACTCCAGTTGCCGATCGCGCGACTCGACGGCTTCGCCCGATTCGAGCAACTTCTCCATGGCATATTGCCGGATCGTTTCCAAAAAGCGGTAACGCGCTGCGCCCGATTGTTCGGCAACGTTCACGAGCGATTTGTTCACCAGTCCTAAAAGTCCGTCGATGGCTTCGTCTTCGCCGATGACGAACTCCGCGCCCTCGATCGTCCAGCCGCCCGAAAAGACCGCCAGCCGCCGCAGGGCGCGCTGCTCGATGTTGTTCAGCGAGTGATAACTCCAATCGATCAAGGCGCGCAGCGTTTGTTGGCGGGGCAGGGCTGTGCGGCTGCCGCCCGTCAACAACTTGAAGCGATCATCCAGCCGTTCAGCGATTTGTTCCGGCGTGAAGAGTTTAACGCGCGCGGCCGCTAACTCGATCGCGAGTGGAATCCCATCGAGCCGCTGACAGATTTGAATAATCGCGGCGGCGTTATCGGGTGTCGCATGAAAACGCGGTTCCGCTTTCGCCGCGCGTTCGATGAACAAGCGTGTCGCTTCGTAATCCATTAAGGCGCTCGACGATCGATCGGGCAGAGACAGCGACGGAACTCGATAGACGGTTTCACCATCGATGCCTAATGCTTCGCGGCTCGATGCAACGATCTTCAGTTTCTGGCAGGTATGCAATAACTGATCGGCAATGTGCGCGCTCGCTTCGACGAGATGTTCGCAGTTGTCGAGGACGAGCAGCAATTCTTTGGCGCGCAAATAATCGACGAGCAGATTGATCAACGGAATGCCCTGCGCTTCACGGAGTTCAAACACGGCGGCGATGGTGGATACGATGAAGACGGGATCGGCTATCGGGGCCAGCTCGACCAGCCAGACGCCGTCGGTGAACGCATCCAGCACATCGCGGGCAACCTGCGCCGCCAGGCTGGTCTTGCCGCAGCCGCCCGCGCCGACCAGGGTCACCAACCGCCCCTCCGCTTGCAGCACGAGTCCACGCACC
>JBGQGR010000313.1:0-4477 GCA_041497495.1 Anaerolineae bacterium
GGAATATCTTGTTGATAATCGAGACCCAGCATGAAATCGATCCACTTCTCAGCCAAATCGCGATTCTGCGTCCCCTTCAAGATTCCAGCGAACTCGATCTGCCGGAAGCAAGTCTTCGGCGCGACGATCGCTGCGGTTGGCGGTTGATCGATCGGTGGATTGGCGAACACGACTTCGGCGGGCGGACTTGAGGCATAGCTCACTACGATCGGTCTCGGCCCTTTGCCGCTCGATCCACTGAAGTCGGTGTAATACGCCGTGTTCCAATCTTCATCGATCTTCACGCCGTTCGCTTTCAGTTGTTGCCAAAATTTCAACCAACCTTCTTCCCCGAAAACGGAAACAGTGGCTAACATGAACGCTAGACCCGTTGACGATCCGGCTGGATTCTCGACGACGAGTAGATTCTTGTATTCGGGCTTGGTGAGATCGATCAACGATTGCGGCGGCGATAATTTCTTCTGCGCGAAATAATTCTTGTCGTAATTCAAGCAGACATCGCCATAATCGATCGGTATGAGCTGCCCCGACGGATCGAGTTGAAACTCAGTTGAGATAGTCGACAGCGCCGCTAACGCCGAAGGCTTATAGGGATCGAGAATCCCCGCATCGAGTGCGCGGCCCATCAAGGTGTTATCAATGCCAAAGATAACATCCGCTTCGGGGTTGTCTTTGGTCAAGATCGCTCGATTGAGCGCCGGGCCTGCATCAGACTCTTTGATAAAGTTGACCGTAATATTGTTGTCCGTTTCGAATTTCTTCAGGACATCATCGCTCAGCGCGAACGCTTCGTGTGTCAGCACCGTAAATGTACGGGCAGCACTGGGCGTCGGCAATACTGACTCTGGCTGGGCCAGAGGCGATGAGGGTGGCGTTGGCAAGACTGACACCACAGGTGCGCTGGTGGGTATTGATGCTGGCGGCACGGTCGGTGCGCACGCCGAGGCGATCATGGCCGAGACGAGCAGCGTGAATAGCAAACTTTTCTTCATAGATAAATCTCCTGTGACGCAATGCAGATTACACATCGCGGGTTGTATGAATCGCCAGAACAATGCCTTCTTTGACACTGACTCGAGCGATCGGTTCGATTAATTGATTACTGATGCCTAACGTTGCTGCGAA
This sequence comes from Anaerolineae bacterium, assembly GCA_041497495.1. Lineage (GTDB taxonomy): Bacteria > Chloroflexota > Anaerolineae > Fen-1058 > Fen-1058 > JBGQGR01. The sequence goes on from JBGQGR010000313.1 coordinate 1,126, forward strand.
CGGCAGCACTGCGTCATTCAACGGATACTCGCAGCCTTCGATCGAAACGCCAAGTGCTGCGCCGCCGATCGGGATCAGCGATAACCCATCGCCGCTGCGCCCTTCGATCTCAGTTCGATCCCACACCGCGATAATCGATAAATTGTGATCGACGATCCGGGTGGGCACTGGGCGCAGCTCGGGCAAGCCTAGCAGCATCATGTTCGCCAACGTTTGATCCCAGCGGTCACCGAGGGCGCTCAAGATCACGATCTCGTCCGCGCCATGCGTGACCGCGTAGCGAATCGCCAATTCCAGATCAGTTAAATCTTTGTGCTCTGGATAAACAATGAACTTTGCGCCGGTCTTTTCCAGCCAGCCGCGGTCTTTGATATCGAACGAATCCATGTCGCCGATGATGACTTGTGGCCGCACCCCGATCGAGAGCGCGTTGTGTGTGCCGCCATCGGCCGCGATGATCAACGCCGATGCGGTTGACCACCTTTGAAATATTTTGATGTCCGGCGGATTGCCGTTTGCAAAAATAATCGCTCGCATATTTTCTCCAGCCTGGCGAAGGTTTGTTAAAGAATGTCCATGCCTTCAATCAACCCTCGCAAGGTTTGCTGAAAAACAAAAACCACCCGGTGTGGGTGGCTCAATCTTGCTGAACGTTCCCTCCGCCGGCATTATCCGGATCAGGTTCCTGGGTCGGCGATAAATCGATCGCCCTCTCAGCCCGCCGCTGCGAGCTCCCCGATATATTGTTGTTAAGATTATACCACAGGCTTGTATAGACCTCTTGCATAAGTCATAAATGTGCCATAATGGGCCCATGAGATACGAAACCGTTCAAACACTGAGTGATGAAGATTTCAAACGATCGACCGGTGTCCAGCGCGACACTTTTGAACAGATGCTCGAAGTGGTGACGAAAGGGTTGCGCGACTTTGGTCGACCATCCAAATTGAGCCGAGCCGATCAATTGCTGCTGACCTTGATGTACTGGCGCGAATATCGGACCGAATTTCATATTGGTCTGGCCTATGGCCTGAGTGAATCGGCAGTATGCCGAACGATCCAAAAAGTTGAAAAAGCACTCATGAAGTCGAAGCAATTTCATTTACCGGGCAAGAAAAAGATGACATCCGGTAAAACCATTATCGAAGTGGTGCTGGTTGATGTCACTGAACAACCGATTGAGCGCACCCAAAAAGACAACGCCGGCATTATAGCGGTAAAAAGACGCGCCATACCCAGAAAGCACAGGTCATCGCGGACTTGAGCAACGCCAAAATTATGGCGACTGACTTTGGCAAGGGACGCCAGCATGATTTTCAGATATTCAAAGACAGCCAGTCTACACTTTCGGATCAAACGTGTGCCATCGCCGATGCGGGTTATCAAGGGTTGGCCAACCTCCATTCAAATTGCCAAACCCCCGCGAAGAAATCCAAATTGCATCCATTGACTCAGGAACAAAAATCCGCGAATCGCCGATTATCACAGAAACGTATGTTGATCGAGAACATCATTCGCAAGTTGAAGATCTTTCGCATTTTGAGTGAGCGTTACCGCAATCGACGAAAACGCTTCGGCCTGCGCTTCAACCTGATTGCCGCTATCTATAACCTGGAACTTGAAAATGCTCGTTAACCTACTTTCGCAAGAGGTCTTATCTGTCGTTCCTCGTAGGTCTTTTGTCATTGATCATTGCTAATTGTAAATTATTCATTGATATTTGTTCATTGCCAATTGTTATCGCCCGTGTTAAACTTTGAACATCCTCAAGGAGACTCGCATGGCTCAAGCGCTGTATCGCAAATGGCGGCCGCAGACATTCGATGAAGTTGTTGGACAGGAGCACGTGCTGCAAACGCTGCGCAACGCCATCAGTGCCAACCGCATCGCGCATGCCTACTTATTTTCCGGCCCGCGCGGCACCGGCAAGACGACAATGGCTCGCTTATTAGCCAAGGCCGTCAACTGCACCAACCCCGATCTAAACGCGCGGCCCGATAACACTTGCGAAATCTGCACAGCCATTACCGATGGCCGCCTGTTGGATCTGATTGAACTGGACGCGGCTTCGAATCGCGGCATCGACGAGATTCGCGATCTGCGCGACAAGATCAATTTTTCGCCGGGCCAATCGCGTTACAAAGTTTATATCATCGATGAAGTGCACATGCTCACCGAGCCGGCTTTCAATGCGCTGCTCAAAACCTTGGAAGAGCCGCCGCCCCACGCGATTTTTGTGTTAGCCACGACTGATCCGCAAAAAGTTCCAGCCACGATCGTGTCGCGCTGCCAACCGTTTTCGTTTCGCCGCTTCTCGTTGAACGAGATCGTTGTCCGCTTACAGCAACTTGTCGAAGCAGAAGGCTTTAACGTCGAACCGGCTGCACTGACTTTAATTGCTCGACAAGCAACCGGCGCGATGCGCGATGCCGTCAGCTTGCTCGATCAACTTGCCGCCAGTGGCGCAGAGATTACGATCGAGGGTGCGCAAGCTGCACTGGGCATGGGCTCGCTGCAATGGGTTTCGGTTTTAGTCGATGCGTTGTGCGATGCGGATGCGGCGAACGGGCTTGAAACGATCAATCGCGCGATCGATGAAGGAGCCGATGCCCGGCAGTTTGCGCGCCAGATCGTCGAGCACTTGCGAACGTTGATGCTGATGAAGATGGGTGATGCAACGTCGATCGATCTTCCGGGCGAACAGCGCTCGATCATGGCCGCTCAAGCGGATCGCATCGACCCCGATCGTTTGATCAGCACTGTTAAGCTGTTCAATCAAGCCGCATCGGATCTGCGCGGCGGGTGGCAACCGCAACTGCCATTAGAGTTGGCGTTGATCGAGTCGATCCAGCATCAGACTGCAAAGGTATCTACTAATTCAGCCAACCCTAAGCCAAATCTAACAGGACCGAAAAGCAGCTTAGCCCAATCGGCCAAGGCGACACCCAACGTTGATCTTGGCCTGAAGGCCGATCGATCGAAATCACTTGAAGCAGTTAAGAAAGAATCTGCACCTATTTCAACGACGGCATCTGCATTGACGCTGGATCAGATCAATGCGCATTGGGCCGACATCTTGGGTGAAGTCAAAGCGCAAAGCATTCCCACCGAAGCCTTGATGAAGAGTTGCCACGTCTTCGGGGTTGAAGGTGCAACGATCATTTTAAGCTGGCCGACCAATGCGCTCAAGCAAAAATTTGAATCCGACAAAGTGCGGCGTTTAGTTGAGGGTGCGATCAGTGTCGTTCTTTTGCAGAAAGCGTTGATTCGGTCGCAAGTAGACGATCCGGTTTTGCGCGAAGCACTGCGCTTGGGCGCTAAGGTCACGCCAGTTTCAAATCGATAAAAATCC
>JBGQGR010000314.1:0-4474 GCA_041497495.1 Anaerolineae bacterium
CAACGTGGGGAGCGAATGTCCGTGTCTCCACGGTTAGTTCGAATGAGCATGATTGCAATGGAACCTTTCCTTGCACCGGCATCAACTACGGCGACCAACAAGGCGACTACGAAGGTTTAGTCTCTTACGGCGGAGTATCCCATCCGATCTGGGTAGACAGCCGCTTGCAGATGAACCCATTGCCCGGCTGCCGAACTGGGCTCGCGATGGAAGAAGTATTCACCGCAGTTGTGAGGTAGAGCGACAAGTAGTCACCCGCGAGTAATAAAAAGTGCCGTGAAGAAAATTCTTCACGGCATTTTCATTTTGTATACGTATTAACTCGGTTTTTGCCTGATCGCCCGCAACACTCGATCGGGTGTCAGCGGGAATGAATCGAACCAAATACCGATCGCGTCTTTCACTGCGGCACAGACTGCCGGCGTATACGGCAGATAGGGCATCTCGGCCATGCCGCGCGCGCCCCACGGCCCCAACGGATCGGGATACTCCATGATGATCGAATTAATTTCCTGTGGAATATCGAGCACAGTCGGGATCAAGTAATTGCTGAGATACGGCGTCAGCACTTGCCCGTCTTTCATTTGAAAATTCTCGATGATCGTATAACCTTGCGCTTGAATGATCCCGCCCTCGATCTGCCCGCGCACCAATTCAGGATTGATAGCATGACCGACATCATCCGCGCACCACGCGCGCAGCACGCGTACATGGCCGGTTTCAATATCGACTTCAATCTCGACGGCTTCGGCCACGTAGCCGTATGCAAAGTTCGGCTCGCTCTTGCCGGTCTCCGGATCGAACGGCGTGGTCTTTGGCGCTTTCCACGAATACTCGGCGATCGCAGGCCGCTCTTCAGCGTGCCACTTCGCCAACGCCAACTCGGCTGCGCCTTTGATCGAATTGCCGGACATGAAAGTCATGCGCGAGGCTGAGGCACTGCCGGAGTTCCCGCTCGTGGCAGTGTCCGATGCGATCAATTGCACTTTCTCGATCGGCACGTCCAGCGCGCGCGCAGCCATTTGCCGCATGACGGTATGTGTGCCCTGCCCCACTTCCGCGCTGGCATGATACAAGATTGCTTCTTCGATCTCCATCGCGCCGCGCAGTTCGATCCGCGCGGTCGATTGTTCCGGCGCGCCGAACGAGAAACCGACATTCTTAAACCCGATCGCGAGTCCTAACCCGATGCGCATTCTCGGATCAGTTGAAGAAGTTTTCGGTGGACGCTGCCAACCTTGCGGCGGTTTATTTGAAGGCATGGCTAATTCACCTTCATCCTTCGCGAGTTGCCTTGTCCAGCCCACTTCAAGCGCACATTTCTCCAGCACTTGGGTCATGCTGATGCCTTTGGGGATCGGCGTGCCGACCGACAAGATCGATCCTTCGCGCAGGACATTCATCAAGCGCAGCTCAACTGGATCGATACCAAGTTTCTCAGCCAGCTTATTCATCTGCATCTCGGCTTCATATTCGCCCTGCGGACCACCAAAGCCGCGAAATGCGCCGGTCGGAATGTTGTTGGTGAAGACGGAGTACGTATCGACTTTGACGTTAGGAATTTCATACGGGCCGGTGCAAGTCAGCGTCGTATTGCCTTGCACTTTCGTCGAAGTGTAGGCATATGCACCCGCATCGCTGATCACATGAATTTCAGCCGCGAGCAGTTTACCGTCTGAACGAGCGCCCCACTTGGCCTTGAGATACATCGGATGGCGTTTGTGATGACCGATCATCGATTCTTCGCGCGACCAAACGATCTTGACCGGTCGCTGTAATTTCCATGTGGCCAAAGCTAGGACGATCTGCACCGACATATCTTCACGCCCGCCGAACGCTCCGCCGATCGCCGGATAGATCACCCGAATCTGATCGAGTGGCAAGCGCAGCGCATGTGCAATCTGCTCTTGATCCTCATGCGTCCACTGTCCACCGACTTGAACCGTGATGCGGCCTGCTTCATCAATATAAGACAGCCCGGCTTCGGGCTGAAGATAAGCATGTTCTTGAAACGGCGTGTGATATTCGCTCTCGACGATCACATCGCATTTCGTCCAGATCGAATCGACATCGCCTTTACGCACGCGATAATGCTGGAGGATGTTGTTGGCTTTATCAGGGTGGAGTTGGATCGCGCCGTCCTTGATCGCTTCACGCGGATCGGACAAGATCGGTAGCTCTTCGTACTCGACCACGATCAGATCGCGTGCGCGCTCGGCGGTCTTCTCCGAATCGGCCACGATCAGTGCCACTTGATCGCCGATGAAGCGCACTCGATCGCCCCACTGCTTGTTGCTGCCGGGGCCGATCAACACCGGTTGATCGGGCATGATTAAGCCATATTCGTTGTTCGGTACATCTTTGGCGGTGAAGATCGCCACGACACCCGGCACTTGCTCGGCTTGAGTCGTGTCGATGCATCTCACGATCGCGTGCGGGCGGCGGGCAAAGAGAATCTTCATGTGCAGCATATTCTCTTTAACCAAATCGCCGGGATACAAAGCTGCGCCGGTCACTTTAGCCAGAGCATCGATGCGATTTACGTTTTGTCCAATATTTTTGGGGTTAGCCATGTTGCACCTTGTTACTTTACTGTGGCGGTGCAGTCGGCTTGAGGTAATCTTGCACCGCCCAACCTTCGGTGCCATTCTGATCTTTGAGCTTCCACCAGTTCAAGCCGCTGGCCGAAGTCGGGCCGCCGGTCACTTGCAGCACTTCGCCGTCCGCCAACGTGCGAATGATCTGCGCGCCTGTGTTTGCATCATTGCGGAAATTCACGCCGTTGACAACGACGACATACAGGTTCACGGTAATGGAGACCGGAATATTCGGTGTCGGTGTAAACGTTGGGGCCGAGGTCGGCGTAGGGATGAGCGTCACGGTCGGACGCACGATCGGCGCCGTTGCGGTGGGCGTTGGGAATGAGGCCGCAAAACCGTTGATGATACTGCGGCCGGCAATCGCGCAGAAGATCAAGCCGAACAGTACGATGCCGCCCAGCATCAGCCATTCACGCCACGTCAACTCGGTTTCGCCGGGCCGCGGCCGCAACGACACTGGTTTGGGTTCTTTAGTTGTCGAAGTTTGTGACATTGACTTTCCTCAATCAATTGATTTCTGTTCTACGGACCAACAGCTGGCGACAAATAATCTTGAGCGGCCCAACCCTCCGCGCCGTCTGCCGGATCATGCAGTCGCCACCAGATCAAACCATTGGCCTCACGCGGACCTTCCAAAATAGTGAGTTGAACGCCATCCAGCACGGTCTTCAACGTCGTCGCTTGCAAGCCCGGATCAGATCGCAAGCGCAGCGACGATCCCGTTCCATTTACGATCGCGGCGCCGCCGACGTACAATTCTTCCGGCGTCACGGTCGGTGGAAGCGTTGGCTGCGCGGTCGACGTCGGTACGATCGGAGAGGGCGTAATCGTGATCACCAGCGCAGTCGGCTGCGCGATCGATCCGTGATCGATCGGTTTCAAGCTGACGGCCAGTGCCGCGCCGATTAAGCCACACAGCCCGACGAGCAATCCGATCGCGGGGCCAATCCACAACGGTCCGCCGCTCGGTTGATGCGCGCGCGCTTCGACGCGGCGAATGGGTTCAGTGCCAGTCCGATCGGTCAATCGATAGCTGCCACCAGCAAAGTAATATCGTCAAACTGCGGTGCGTCCCCTTCGAAAGACACCACGTCGTTGAAGATCGCATCCGCTAATTGCTCAACCGAATCTGCGCGATGCTGCCAGATGGTTTTCTGCAAGCGTGGGACACCGTAATCCTGCTCGGCCTCATTGATGGCGTCGGTGATGCCGTCGCTGTAAAGAATCAATCGATCGCCGGATTGCAGATCGATCGTGCGTTCCTCGACGATTAAGGCCGGCAGCATCCCGATAAATCGACCGAGGCCGTCCAGGACTTCATGCGTGCCATCCGCATGCTGCAATAAAGGTTTGTCTTGACCGGCTCGCACGTAAGTCAATTGACGATCATCCAAATGCAAAACGCCATAGAACGCGGTCACAAACATATCATCGGACGATGACACCTCTAACAATAAATCGTTGACCGTCTCGACCACTTGGCGCGGCGATAAGCTGCGGCGCGCTTCAGTCATGAACAAAGTGCGTGAGACGGCCATGAAAATTGCGGCGTGAATGCTCTTGTCCGAAACATCGGCGATCAAGATGCCCAGATGCTGATCGTCGAGCCGGAAGACATCATAAAAGTCGCCGCCGATCTCGCGCGCCGGCTTGGCGCGCGCGGCGAAGTGATACCCGATCGGTTGTGGCAGCTGATCGGGCAGGATCGATCGCTGCAAATGCGCGGCTACCTCTAAATCGCGCTTCACGCGTTCGGTCGCTACTAATTCGGCCTGAGCCGCTTGCAACTTATGATAAGCTTGTTCAAGCGCGCGGTTCTTCGCTTGCAATTCCACGATTTGCTGCTGCATGGTGCTGCGCAGCGATTGCATGAC
>JBGQGR010000315.1:0-4460 GCA_041497495.1 Anaerolineae bacterium
AGAAGAACGGCAAGTTTGTCGAAGCGACGTGGGACGAAGCGTTGAATCTGGTCGCCGATCGGTTGAAGCTGGCTAATGGAAGTGTGGCCGGATTCCTCGGCGATCGTGTGTCGAATGAAGACGCGTATTTGTTCGGCAAGTTGTTCCGCGATGTGTTGAAGTCGAATCGAATTTCAAATCGACCGCATGTGGCGGGCATCGATTTAGTACAACGCTACGGCGTGGGCAAGGGCACAAATCTCAAAGACCTCGGTCGCGGCGATGTGATCTTAGTTGTGGCTAGTGATGTGGAAGAGAGCGCGCCAATTTATTTCTTGCGGCTTAAAGCAGCCGCGGAACGCGGCGCGACATTGATCGCGGCGAATTCGCGCGAAACAAAAATAGATCGATATACGAAGCATTCACTACGCTACAAAGCTGGAACTGAAGCGCAGTTGGTGTACGGTTTGCTATCAGCGGCCAGCAATCAGCAGTCAGCCATCAGCGATCACTTAAGCAATTACAACGCGAGTAAAGTTGCATCAATTACTGGTGTTGATGAAACAGCGATCGATGAGGCGGGTAAGGCGATCGGGGCCGCGAAGAACTTGATCGTGGTGTTCGGCGACGAGCAGCCTTATCCAGTGATGCAGCACGGCGAACAATCGAATGAAAGCCGTGTACTTGCTCAAGCCTGCGCGAATTTAGTCGTGGCAACGGGGCATGTTGGCAAAGCGAATAATGGTTTGCTGCCTCTGTGGCCGCACAACAATACGCAAGGCGTATTCGAGATGTTGTCGGCGACGGGCGCAAGTTGGTCGAACGCGGATAATTTGAAGGCGCTCTATATCGTCGGCACCGATCCGATCGGCGAAGGACAACATCTGCCGAAGAGCGACTTCGTCGTCGTGCAAGAGTTGTTCATGACCGAGACCGCGCATCAAGCGGATGTGATCCTGCCCGCTGTATCTTTCGCCGAACGCGATGGGACTTTTACCAATGCCGAGCGGCGCGTGCAGCGCTATTACAAAGCACTGCCGCCGATGGGCGAAGGTCATCCGGATTGGGACATCATTCAAGCGGTTGCCAATCGATCGGGCGAGAAGTGGGGCTTCTTCACTTCGGAAGCGGTGATGGACGAGATCGCTTCGACCGTTCCTTCATATCAAGAGGCAACTTATCCCGCCTTGGCAGTGACGAAAGAAGAGTGGCCGCCCGTGGGTGGTGATGATTTGTATTTCGGCGGCACGGCCTATGACAATCGCGGCGGCGTGGGCTTGCAATTGCCCTCGCTCATCGAGCTGGATAACCGATCGGAATTAAATTGGATCGAACCGGGCACTCGATCGGATGGGCTGATCTTCCCGCGCAAGTTGAATCGACACGGCACATTGATCGATCAATCCAAAGTGTATGAGCCGCGATTGATCGAGCATGTGGTGGAGTATCAAGCATGACTCTGGGCACGATTTTGATCTGGGTCGTTCATGCGGTGCTGTTGGCGTTGATTTTGTTGACGGGCTTTGCGTATACGACGTTGTTGGAGCGCAAAGTGTTGGCGCGCATTCAATCGCGCATCGGGCCGAACCGAGCCGGGCCATTTGGTTTGTTGCAGCCGTTGGCCGACGGCGTCAAATTGATCTTCAAAGAAGAATTGATTCCAGCGGGCGCCGATCGATTGACGTTCTTGATTGCACCGATCATGGCCGCTGTTCCGGCCGTCGTTGTGTTCGCCGTGATTCCGCTCGGCGGTACAGCCAACTTCTTCGGCACACCGATCGAGTTGACGCTCGCGCCGCATTTGAATGTCGGCATCTTATATGTGCTGGCGATCACATCGATCAGCGTGTATGGCATTGTGCTGGCGGGTTGGGCGAGCAACAACAAATATTCGATGATGGGCGGACTGCGATCATCTTCGCAGATGATTTCGTACGAACTGGCGATGGGTTTGTCGATCGTCGCGCTGGTGTTGGTCACCGGCACGCTCGATATGAACTCGATCGTCGATCAGCAAAAGCAAGTCTGGTTTGTGTTCTTGCAACCCGTCGCGGCGTTGGTGTTCATGACCTCGGCGTTGGCGGAAGTTAATCGTGCGCCGTTCGATCTGCCAGAAGCGGAGCAAGAATTGACGGCGGGTTATGTGACTGAATACAGCGGTATGAAGTTCGCGCTGTTCTTCCTGGCCGAATACATCAAGATGATTGTCATCAGCGGATTGGCCGCGACGTTCTTCTTCGGCGGGTATCGAGAACCGCTGCCGTTGTTTATCACCAAAGCTATACCGCTGCTGAGCGTCGATAACACGCCGTGGCTTGGGCCGATCTATTTCACAGCGAAAATTATCTTCTTCTTGTTTGTGCAGATCTGGGTGCGCGCGACGCTGCCTCGTTTCCGCTATGACAAGCTGATGAAGTTCGGGTGGAAGTTTTTGCTGCCGTTATCGCTGGTGTGGGTGATGGTGACAGCGTTTGTGATTTTGATTAGAGGGTAGATAAACCACGGATGACACGGATTTAAGATTTTGCTGAGAAGAATATGCCTAAGCCGACAATTGCTGACATGATGCAAGCTTATGCACAAGATGCTGTAGACTTTGCTCGCCAGCGATTTAATATGAATCTTGATTTCACTGAGAGTAGCATTGAGCAGGTTGAGAGAATTCTTACTCAGCTGCACAACGCGCTTCCGAAGAGTGGTAGTAGTGCCGGTAAAGGTCCCTCACAAGATCAAATTGATACAATGGTAAAAATGTGGGGCGGTTATGTTGGTGAAGTAATCCGACGCCGTTGGGGCGGTGATTGGACAACAGAGACCGCTGCACAACCTGGCCCAGTGATTACATTGCGTGTATTAGGCGCAGATATTTTCCCGCCTGCAAAAGTATATAAGCGAATTGTCAATGGTTCTGAGGATAACGTTTGGCACTACTATCAAATCTTGAGCCGCGACTTCGCGCGTGGTAAGTAAGGTTAATTGGAGTTAGATATGGTACTAGAAATTTTGCGAGGGTTGAGCATTACACTGCGAGAGATGTTCAAGCCGCCGGTCACCATTCAATATCCTGAAATCAAACGTCCCGTTCGACAGCGCTTCCGCGGCCGACATGAGCTGCGTCGCTATGCGGATGGACTCGAACGCTGCATCGGTTGTGCGTTGTGCGCGGCAGCTTGCCCGGCGGATGCGATCTATGTCGAAGCGGCGGAGAACACGGACGAGAAAAGATTTTCGCCGGGTGAACGCTATGCGGCCACTTACGAGATCAACATGCTGCGCTGCATCTTCTGCGGCTTCTGCGAAGATGCCTGCCCGACGGATGCGATTGTGTTGACGGATGTGTATGAACTCACAGCCTTCGATCGCAAGTCGTTGATCTACACCAAAGACATGCTGATCGTTACGCCGCCTGCGGGCAAAGAAGGCACACCGCGCAAAGTGGAAGAAGGCGCATATAATCGATCGATCCTGCCGGAAGGCTTGGTCAGTGAGCCGTAAGATGCAATTAGTGATGAGTAAATAGTAATTACTCATTTCTTGTTAAGAGGTGTGTTTTGCCATCACTTGAAATTATTATCTTCGCCATACTCGCCGTCATTGCCATCGGATCCGCCGTGATGATGATTGTTACACGCAACGCGGTGCACAGCGCGATCTTTTTAGTCGTGGTGATGGCCTGTTTAGCGATCTTCTTCCTGGGACTGAGCGCGCCGTTCGTGGCGATGGTGCAGGTCGCCGTGTACGCTGGCGCGATTATGGTGCTGTTCCTGTTTGTGATCATGCTGCTCGGCGCTGAGAAGATCGGCGCTCGATCGCCTTTCGCGTGGCAGACGCCGATCGCGATCATGCTGGCATTGATCGGTTTGGGCATCGTCGGATTCTTGTTGTTCAACAGCCCGCCGATCGAAGTGCAGAATTTTCCGATGGCCCAGATCGTGCAGGGTTCGGCGGAAGCGATCGGTCAATCGTTATTCAGCACTTACCTGTTCCCGTTTGAAGCCACATCGATCTTGCTGTTGGTAGCGATGATAGGTGCGGTGGTGTTGGTGAAAACGGATAAGAAGAAGATATCATGAGCAACGAAGGTTTTGTCCAACTGTTTCCATTACTGATCGGCTTGAGCGGCGTGCTGTTCACGCTGGGCGTCATTGGTGTGCTGACGCGCCGCAACGCGATCATCATCTTCATGTCGGTCGAATTGATGTTGAACGCGGCGAATCTGGCCTTCGTCGCCTTTGCGCGGGCGTTCAACCAACTCGACGGGCAGATCTTTGTGTTCTTCGTGATGGTCGTCGCGGCGGCCGAGGTCGCGGTCGGGTTGGCATTGATCGTCACCATCTTCCGCACCAAGCAAAGCATCAACGTCGATGATATTCATTCGATGAAGGATTAATCGTTGGGGCGCACGGCCGTGCGCCCTTACATTGTGGAGTTAGTATGTCCCCAATCTTTCAATTCGCCTGGTTGATCATCGTCTTTCCGAT
>JBGQGR010000316.1:0-4454 GCA_041497495.1 Anaerolineae bacterium
ATCAACCGCAGGGCATCACGTCCGATAAGGACATTATTGCCTACTGCCGCATCGGCGAACGATCGAGCCATACTTGGTTCGTCTTGACGTATCTGCTCGGTTACCCCAAGGTTCGCAACTACGATGGCTCGTGGACGGAGTGGGGTAACCTGGTCAACGTGCCGATTGAGAAGTAAAACGAATAAACATGATGGGCAAGTGAAGAGTGAAACGCAAAAGGCATGACGTTTCACTCTTTGCATTTCAAGGGTAGAATAAGATGATGGATCGACAAGAGCAATTAGACTTTATTTTGGATCACTACGAGAATCCACGCCACAAAGGCTCGCTGCCCGAGGCTGAGGCGATGGTTGAAGGCGGTAATCCCGGCTGCGGTGACATCGTCAAGATGTATTTGAAGGTTGATCCCAAGACGAATCAAGCGACGGTAATGTTTGAAGGCGAGGGCTGCACGATTAGCCAAGCCTCGGCCTCATATCTAGCTGAAGAAGTCAGCGGCAAGACGCTGGATGAAATTTTGCAGATCGATCACAACACCTTGATGGATGCGCTGGGCCGAGAAATTGTCGAACAGCGGACGCGCTGCGCCACTTTGTCGCTGGATACATTGCGTGCAGCGATCCGCAAACGTGAACGTGAACAGATGCTGAAATCGTAAGGGCGAGGTCACCTGGCCTTTACACGGAATGATAAATGATCGCAACACTGGATATTGCTAAAATCCGATCGGATTTCCCGATCCTCAATCGACGCGTGCATGACAAGCCGCTAGTCTTTCTCGACAGCGCAGCCTCATCACAGAAGCCGTCAGTCGTGATCGACGCGATGGATCACTACTATCGCACCACGCACGCGAACGTACATCGCGGTGTGCATACTCTCAGCGAAGAAGCGACCGCCCAATACGAAGATGCACGCATGCGGATTGGCAAGTTCATCAATGCGAAATCCAGCCGTGAAGTGATCTTTACGCGCAATACGACCGAATCGATCAATTTGGTGGCGTACACTTGGGGCCGCGCCAACATCCGATCGGGCGATGAGATTCTACTGACCGAATCCGAGCATCACAGTAATATTGTGCCGTGGCAATTGCTGGCCAAAGAAACGGGCGCGATCGTTCGATATATTCCGGTTAATATGAAAGGCTATCTCGATCTCACCGCGTTTGATTCGATGTTGACCGGCAAGACGAAGATCGTTTCTTTGGCGCACATGTCGAATGTGCTCGGCACGATCTATCCGATCGACGAAGTGATTCGACGCGCGCATGCTGTCGGCGCGATCGTCTTGATCGATGGGGCGCAGAGCGTGCCGCACATGCCGACCGATGTGCAAGCGATCGACTGCGACTTCCTGGCGTTCAGCGGTCACAAGATGTGCGGCCCGACGGGCATCGGCGTCTTGTGGGGACGCCGTGTTCTATTGGAAGCGATGCCGCCATTTTTGAGTGGCGGCGATATGATCCGGCGTGTGACGTTCGAAGGCGCCGAGTGGAATGAACTGCCATATAAATTTGAGGCAGGCACGCCGGCTATTGCCGAAGCGATTGGACTTGGGGTTGCCGTTGATTATTTAGCGGCACTGAATATGACGGCGGTGCGCGCGCACGAAAAAGAGATTATCACCTATGCGCTCGATCGATTGAGCGAAGTGCCGGGTTTGCACTTGATCGGGCCGGATGATCCCGATCGACGCGGCGGCGTGGCGACCTTCACGCTCGATGAGATGCATCCGCACGATCTGGCAACCGTGCTCGATCAAGAAGGTATCGCCATTCGAGCGGGCCATCACTGCGCGATGCCACTGCACCAGAAGTTGGGCATCACCGCTTCGTCGCGCGCATCGTTCTACATTTATTCGACGCAAGATGAAGTTGATAAGTTGGTCGATGGCCTGTATAAAGCCAAATCGATCTTTAAGCGCTAAATTTATCCTCCCGGGAGTTCTAAACCTCCGGGAGGATGAGGATATTTATGGAAGACCTGTACCGCGATCAAATCATCGATCATTATCAGAACCCGCGCAACTACGGCACGCTGGAACACCCCGATATTTCATACGAAGAGGATAATCCCGTCTGCGGCGATCACATCCGGATCGATCTAAAAGTCAATGATGGCAAAGTGATCGATGCGCGGTTCGATGGGCACGGTTGCTCGATCAGTCAGGCCTCCGCCTCGATGTTGACCGAGTCGATCATCGGCAAGTCGCTGGACGAAGTGCGGCAGATCGGTAAAGAACAAATTTTAGAGATGCTGGGCATTCCGCTTGGCCCGGTGCGTTTGAAGTGCGCGCTCTTATCCTTGAAAGTTCTGAAAGCGGGCGCGTACGGTTTGCATGAGTGGCCGGGCGAAGAAGAGTAGGCAATTAACAATTTTCAATGAACACTGAAAAATACGAATTGATTGGCGGAGATCCGTGGATCGATTGAGTGATTATGTGTCTGTAGCGAAGACAAATGAGATCGCAGCGGGGACGGTCAAGGTCGTGTACGTCGATGATCGACCCGTCGGCATTGCCAACGTCGATGGGCAGTTCTACGCTTTTGCGGATGTGTGTACGCACGATGACGGCCCGGTCGCCGAAGGGCCATTAGTGGGTTGCGTGATCGAATGTCCGCGGCATGGCGCGCAGTTTGATATTCGCACGGGTGCAGTTCTGCGTTTGCCGGCCGTCGTGCCGATTTCGGTGTATGATTTGAAAGTGGAAGGTGATGAGATCAAGGTGTCTTCATCGCCGCGAGAGTGATCTATCCGTCATTGCGAGCGGAGTCCCTAGATGGCCCAGCCCTCTAGGGATGTGCCACGAAGCAATCTCAATGAAAATAAAGCGGGATTGCTTCGTCGTGCAGAGCACTCCTCGCAATGACGCTGAATCTGAAAGGGTCGGCATGTGCTGACCCTTTTTCATGCGAGGTGACTTTGATATGGATGTTAATCTTGATCAAGCGCTCGAATTCGCCAAGACCATTTCGCGCGAAGCGGGTCAACTCTTAACGGAGTATTGGCGTCGAGGTGTGGTGGCCGAATACAAAGGCGTGATCGATCTGGTCAGCGAAGCCGATCGGGCGTCCGAGAAATTGATCCTTGATCGAATCCGATCGGTTTATCCCGATCACGCGATCTTGTCCGAAGAAACCGGATCGAATCAATCTTCAGCGCCTTATTCTTGGATCGTCGATCCACTGGATGGCACGACGAACTTCACGCACGGTCATCCGGATTTTGCAGTGACGGTAGCGCTGCAGGTGAAGGACGCGATCGAGTTGGGTGTGGTGTTCGATCCACTGCGTGATGAACTGTTCGCCGCGCGCCGAGGGCAGGGGGCGTGGTTGAACGATCGGCGCATAAAAGTTTCTACCACTCAGCAACTCGATCGAAGTTTATTGGTCACCGGCTTTCCATATGATCGACGCACGAACCCGCACAACAATCTGCGCGAAGATAACGCTTTCTTGATGAAGGCGCAGGGTGTTTTGCGATCCGGCAGCGCGGCGATCGATCTGGCGTCGGTCGCCAGCGGCCGCGTCGATGGTTATTGGGAATATCGCTTGAGTCCGTGGGATATGGCGGCGGGCATGTTATTGGTGCGCGAAGCCGGCGGGCGCGTGACGAACGTCGAGGGAGAACAATTGACTGTGCCGCATGCCGATGTGGTGGCTAGCAATGGCTTCATTCACGCGGAGATGATGAGTGTCTTGTGAATGATGTAGAAGATTACAACGCATGTTACGCGCCGCCAGCCCCGCGCCCTTCGGCGGTAAAACCTCTGGTGAGTTATAATGAGAATCGAAGAAGAGGTGATGACTATGGAGAAGGTACTACAACTCACTGCCGTGATTGAACGTGAAGGCGATGGTTACGTCGCCACTTGCACCGAACTCGATGTCGTTAGTCAGGGTGATACGGTTGAGCAAGCACGCTTGAACTTGCTTGAAGCGGTGGAAGGATTCTTTGAGGTCGCATCACCTTCAGAAATTCGGCGCAGGTTAAAGACAGAAACTTATATCATGTCGATCATGCCGGCTGCGCCAAATATCAAATTAAAGCAAGTGGCGAGGCCGCGCCATGCCTAAGCTGCGCGTCCTCTCTGGGCGAGAAGTATGCAAGATCATGTCCAAGCAGGGATTTGTTGAAATTCGACAGAGAGGCAGCCACATTATCATGCAAAGGCAGGCAGAGAAGACGACTACGACTGTGCCCGTTCCAGATCATGCTGAATTGAGGATCGGGACGTTGCTCGGTATTATCAGACAGTCCGGTTTGCCCCGCTCGCTGTTTGAGACCAAATGATTGCTTTCAGCCCACCGACCGCGCTCACGCGGTCGGATTTTTTTGTCCACGATTCATGCGGAGATAATGAACGTCCTGCATTCGAGTTAATCGTCCCGTTACGATTTTGCATATTGGGTTGACGAGAACAGTCAATCCATGCTTTAATCACTCCACGCG
>JBGQGR010000317.1:0-4450 GCA_041497495.1 Anaerolineae bacterium
CAACATCACCTATCACGGCATGCGGCGCGAAGTCACACCTGATGTCGTTCGGCACATCGGCCTTGAAGACAAATGGGGCATTGTGTTGTATTCGCACCTCGACACCGAGAAGGCCGATCGGGTGATTCAAGATCAGATCGATTACTTCACGCAACTCGGTCTCGGCTTCGAATGGAAATGGTACGAACACGACACCCCGATCGATCTACGCGAGCGATTGATCACCCACGGCTACACGCCCGAAGAACCCGAAGCCTTGATGGTGCTGGGCATCGATCAAGCGCCAGCGATCTTGTTAAAGCCTATCGCGCTTGATATTCGACGGATTACTGATCCGAATCAAATTTCGAATCTAATGAAAGTGTTGGAGCAAGTGTGGGGCAGTACGAATGATTGGCTGGGCCAACGCTTAATGACTGATCTCGTCCAAGACCCGGCTCATCTCAGCGTCTATGGCGGGTATGTAAACGATCAACCCGCCTGCGCGGCATGGATCGATTTTCACGACAATCAATTCGCTAGTTTGTGGGGCGGAACGACTTTAGAAGAATTTCGCGGTCGAGGCTTTTATACTTCACTCTTGGCGATTCGTTTGCAAGAAGCCAAGTCACGCGGCATCCGTTTTCTCGTTTTAGATGCCAGCCCGATGAGCCGCGCGATCGTGGAGAAGCACGGCTTTCAGTTCGTGGAATACACTCAGCCGCACAAATATCACGCAAAGTAAAACCTCGCAGGTTTTTGAAATCTGCGAGGTCCCTCCAGTCCCATCGCTTTTCTGATCCCCTATCACTGATTCCCGATCAACTGATCACTTTCTCACTAACGGCAAATACACGCGCTTCACATCGAAATATTCCACCGCCCCAATATCGCATCTTCCATTGAGCGAACGGAAGTGGCCGATCTGATCGAGAAACAAGAAGCCCGGCGGCAGCGCCGATTGGCAACCGATGTTTGGTCCGGCATCGATCAACGGACTATCGGCGTGCAGCAGATGCGCGGGCGTGGTGCCAAACCCAAGCGTTAATGGATCGATCTTGGGATCGATCAAATTAAATGGCGATGTTCCGCCAATTTGATTGCCGGTCGGGTCGCCCGTGATCGTGCAGCCGTCGATGGTGCTGATGAAGTTGTAGGCTTCGGAGAAGAGCGTGCCATAGCAGTCATTGAAGGCCAGCGCCGTAGACGATTTGTTATTATGATCGAACAACGTATTTGCCGTGCTGACTGCCGCCGTACTGGAGATGTATACGCCGCCACCTGTTCCTCCGCCAAACGGAGCGGTACGAGCATGATTCCAAGCGACCGTCGCGCTGTTGAATCGAACAGCAGAATTTGGGGCCGCGTAAACTCCCCCGCCATCGCGCGAAGCACTATTGCCGCTTAGCGTCGAATCCTCAATCAGTGCCGGCCCTAAAGCGTACACGCCTCCGCCGCGCGTGGCAGCGTTGTTGTAAATCGCGCTGCGCAAGGCCACAAATTTATTGGCCGCAAACACGCCGCCGCCTTCGCCACTCGACACGTAATTATTGAGAATGTTCGTCTCGGTGATCATCATTTGGATCGAACCTGCACCGCCCGTGCATAATCCACCACCCAGCATCGGCGCGGTGTTATATTGCACCCAGCCGCGAGTCAGATAGAGATTGCCACTACTCACTTGAATGCCGCCGCAAGCGTACGAGGTGGCCGCGTTATTCGTGACACGTACATTGTTTAAGACGTGCGTGCCAAAGTAAGCATACATTCCGCCTGCACTCGGGGCGACGTTGCTGATGAGCTGGCTATCGACGATCGATGTGTTGCCATAGAAATACAATCCGCCGCCAGACAGGCTGCTGGCTGTATTACTGATGATCAACGAATCGGCCATATCCAGGCGCACACCCACGACCGCGGCCGTGTACTGCACTGCGCCGCCCGCGCTCGCCAAATTATTTCGGAAGGTGCTGTTTTGAATTAAGACATTGGCGATATAAGCGTTGACGCCGCCACCAGAACTGCCCCCACCCAGAGCGCGATTGTTGACAAGCGTGCTATCAAAGATGTTGAGATTAGGATAAGGGGGACTGCTGCCCATCAAGGCCAGGCCGCCACCACTCGCTTGACTGGTATTGCCTTGAAGGGTGACGGACGAAATCTGAAGATTAGAATCATCGCCATAGATGCCGCCGCCATCCAAATAAGCCGTGTTGGTCTGAACGATGACGCTGTATAGAATCAAGCTGCCGCTATGCGCGTAGATTGCGCCGCCATAGCTGGGCGTATTGCCATTTCGAATAGTGAGGTCTGAAAGGTTGAGCGATTTAGCAATCACTTCAAACGCCCGATCGAATGTGACCCCGCCGTTGGCATTGATCACCACGCTGCCGGCGGCAGGGTTATAAATGGTGAGATCGTCGGTGATATCTAAATCACCGTAAGCCGCATTTGAGTCGTAACCGACGCGGGTCAGATTATACGTACCGGCTGGCAGTGCGATGAAGTCCACCCCCGGATGGGCGTTGGCTTGCATGACAGCGGCGCGCAAGGTGCAGACCGAGTTGGGCGGTTGTGTGGCGCAGGCATTATCAGTAAGATCACCGTCAGGTAGATCGAGCGTGCTGTTGACGGTGTAGATACTCGCCGGGGCAGCGCTCGAAAAATGCGCGGTCAATAAGAAACTAATTGCCATGATGATCAGAACTCGAATCTTCATCGGTATATCCCCCGGGATATTCCTTCCCTAATCTAGCAAATCTAAGTCAGCAGCTTACACAAAATTTCCCGATCAACAATCCTCGATCAACTGATCACTTTCTGCCACGCACCATCAGCTCTTCCTCTTCAGGTAAATCACTCTCGTGCGCGATCAGCACATTCACCGCACAGGCTTTGAATTCGGGGATCTTCGCCTGTGGATCGAGCGTGTCGATCGTCAACAAATTCGCGGCCGCTTCGGCGAAGTGCATCGGAATAAACACGACGCCGGGACTGGTCTTGGTCGAAACATTCACGCGCAGCACCACCGTCCCACGCCGCGACGAGACGCGTACGACATCGCCCGTCTTCACGCCGCACACGGCGGCATCGATCTCGTGCATGTCGATCTGCGGATGCGGATACAGTTCGTTCAATTGCGAATTGCGCGTCATCGTGCCGCCATGCCAATGTTCAAGCAAGCGGCCTGTAGTCAAGATAAATGGATATTCGTCATTCGGCTCTTCGGCAACCGGCACATATTCCAACGGGAAAAATTTTCCGCGCCCAGCCGGGAAACCGTCGGCGAATAAGAACGGCGTGCCGGGATGACTCTCATCGGCGACGGGATATTGCAAGCCGACTTTTTCAATACGCTTATAGGTGACACCTTTCAACATTGTCGCGGTGTTCGCCATCTCACGGAAAACTTCTTCGGGTTCTTCGTAGTTCCAACGCGCAGTATTCGGCCGACCCAATCGTTTCTCAATTCGATTCGCCAGATCGCAGATGATCTGCCAATCGGGGCGAGCCTGGCCGCGTGGCTCGATCGCCTTACGCACGCGCTGCACCCGCCGATCGGTATTGTTGAAAGTTCCTTCTTTTTCGGCAAACGATGTCGCGGGCAGAAACACATCGGCAAACGCGCCGGACTCATTGATGAAAATATCCTGCGCGACGAGGAACTCCAACTGCTCCATGTGATGGCGCGTGACGTTGAGGTTCGGTTCGGTCATCATCGGATTCTCGCCCATGATATATAACGATCGAACGCCGCCCGGTTTGGCATTCGTTAAAATTTCAGTCGTCGTCAGTCCGCGCTTGCGACTGAGGCCACCCGGCTCAATGTTCCAAGTTTTTTCCCACTTGACTGCGTTCTCTTCTTTGTCCACTTCCATGTAGCCGGGATAATGAAACGGCATCGCGCCTGAATCCGAAGCACCCTGCACATTGTTTTGTCCGCGCAATGGATTGAGGCCCGTGCCTTCACGCCCGATGTGACCGGTGATCAATGCCAGATGGATCAAGCCCAATGCGCTGGTCGTGCCGCTCGAAAGTTGCGAGATTCCCATGCCCCAAAAGATCGATCCGTTCTTGGCCTTGGCATACATCCGCGCCGCTTCGATGATCAGCTTTCGATCGACGCCGCTGATCATCTCGGCGTATTCGGGCGTGAATTTCTCGATCGATTTTTCAAACTCCGCATAGCCCGCTGTGCGTTGATCGATGAAAGCCCGATTGACCAAGCCCTCTTTGATGATCACGTGCGCCATCGCATTAAAGACCGGCACGTTCGTGCCGGGCTTCAGCGGCAGCCACAAAGTCGCGTAATCGCACAACTCGATCCGGCGGGGATCGATCACGATCAACTTCGCGCCGTGCTTCTCGATCGCCTCTTTCATATGCAGCGCGATGATCGGATGGTTTTCAGTCGTGTTCGAGCCGGTGACGATGAACACATCGCTCTTGATCACTTCGGCGGCGGTGTTGC
>JBGQGR010000318.1:0-4438 GCA_041497495.1 Anaerolineae bacterium
AGACGTTTTGTTGGACTATATGAACTCCGCCAGGGTTGGTCAGGCGACCCAAACTGCACATTGTTTGAAACTTTGGAAGTCTGTTCTGTATAACGCGAGTGACCAACTCATTCACCAGTGTTAATAGGCTTAGCGCGGGTCGGTCTAGTATGAGCGATGTAACAACTATTGCATTGATAGAAATATATGTTACAATCTTGCCATTATGAACTGGATTGTGTTTGCTTATTCTCTGCCCGCCAAGTTGCGATCGAGCCCGCGGGTGACGCTGTGGCGGCGCTTGAAGCGGCTAGGCGCTATCTCGCCTGCAGGGGGAGTGCAGATTCTGCCAGAGCGTGAAGATACCGTCGAAGCCTTGCAGTGGTTGGCACAGGAGATTCGGCAAGCTAAAGGCGATGCGGTCATTATGCACGTAGATCGATTCGAAGGCTTGACGGATGAGCAGTTGATTGAGCAATTCCATGCGGCGCGGCAAGCGGATTATGCTGAGATCGTCGAAGTAGCCGAGGAGTTGGAGAAAATGTTGAGCAAGTCACCCAAACCAGAGGATCGATCGCGGTACCAAGAAGCGGCGGCTAAGCTGCGACGACGACATGCCGAGATCGGTCGCGTCGATTATTTTGATTCACCGCATGGTCAGCACGTTGGGGTGCGTTTGGCAAAGATCGAACAGGCCTTATCTGCGGTAAAAGCGGCGGATACGAAGATCGATCGGGTCCGAATCCCAGACTATCGCGGACGGAAATGGATCACTCGACCGCATCCGCACGTCGATCGATTGGCGTGCATCTGGCTGATTCGCAAGTTCATCGATCCGAAAGCAAAGGTTCGCTATGCACTGCGCGCCAAACCGAGTGAGATCGCTTTTGATATGGATACCGGTGAGTTCGGACATCGTGGCAATTTGTGCACGTTTGAAATGATGCGCTCGGCGTTTGGCCTGGACGATCCGGCGTTGCGCGCAATAGCCGAGATTGTCCATGAGATCGATCTACGGGATGGGCGCTATGCTCGCCCCGAGATTGCCGGAGTCGATTCAATTTTGGAAGGCTGGCAAGCGGCACATTTAGCCGATTCAGTGTGTGAAGCACAAGGCCTCGCTTTGTTTGAAGGTCTGTACACTTCGCTCTCGAATGCAGCGACGACCAGAGCCAAGCGAAAGACAAGGAGGTGACTCTAAACAGAAATCCAACCGCAGTGCAAAAATTTGTGTGGTTAGAAACTCAATTACTTTGAATAAGGAGACCTTCTCATGAAATGGCTTACTCGCTCTCACGTTCACGTCGATCGCGTGGCTTGCCCGTGGTTGATTACGCGCTTCATTGATAACGAGGCTGAATTTTTGTTTGTACCCAAGAGTCAGGTCAATGCGGTCGCACAAGAGACCGGCGCGATCCCGTTCGATGCGCCCGGCGTTGAGTTGGGACATCACGAGAATCGCTGCTCATTTGAATCGATCATTTTGAAATATGATCTCAAAGAGCCGGGGCTGTTGCGCTTGGCGAAGATCGTGCACGCCGCTGACGTTGCGGAAGATATTGATAAGGACCCGATCGCGCGCGGCCTTGAAGCGATTGCGTCGGGCTTCAGCTTGCGCTATCCAGAAGATGAAGAAAATTTAGCACGGCAATTTGAAGTTTACGATGCGCTGTACGCCTGGTGTCGATTGGAAGTAGCGCGCGGCGAGAAGTGAAGCGGCTGATTTATTTTGAATTGAGCGTAGCGATCATGCTGCTGACAGCCTGTGCGCCGATCGCCACGCCCACAATACTTGTGCCAACGATTGCGCCCGTTGCGCCACCGATCGTTCCAACGCCGACATCATTCGCAACGGCTGTGCCCCGATCGACTCCGCAACCGATCGAGTCTGCGATCGAGGCAGTGACGCGCGCCTTGCAAGCGAAGGACACGTCAACATTACAGTTGTTGCTCAACGATCAAGTGTTGTTGGCGCAAGGGCCGGAAGCCAACGTTGGCGGCTTGATTGCACGTACCGATGCGATGGCCTGGCTGAATGAGCGCTGGGGCAACCATCGAGCGATGGTGTCCACTGACTACATCGAACATTTTGAGATGATTGAAGTTACGACGAGTGGCTGGTCAATTGTCGCGCCAATGCTGACCGATCGCTTAGTGTTTCATTTGCATCGTTATGAAGATAGCGGGCGGGGCGATGCGCTCAACGGCGCGTGGCGCATCGATGCGATTCTATATCAATGATGGAGGGAGTAACTCATGACTCTTAAACTATCAGGTTATATTGATTTACCGGAACACGTTAAGCCCGGTGGTTTTGATCACGCGGCGGTGTATCGCAGTCGCGGTCGGTTATATGTAGCGCACACGGCGAACGACGCGCTTGATGTGATTGATGTGATGAGCGATCAGTATCTACATTCGATCCCAAACTTAACGGGTGTGGCAGGTGCGCTGGTATCCGAAGATCGCGATTTGGTTTTCACCTCGAATCGCGGCGAAAATTCTGTTAGTTTCTTTTCACCTGATGAAGAAACTAAATCTAGCAAAGTAACCGTCGGCATCCGTCCCAACGGTTTATCTTACGATCCAGCGCGCAATCTCCTGTTAGCGGCCAATGTCGGTGATCCGAATCAGCCCGGCTCGTTCACCGTGTCGATCGTCGATGTCGATAAGCAATCTTTGGTTGCTAATGTGCCCGTGCCGGGTCGCACCCGTTGGACGATCTTCGATGCCGAGCGCGATGTGTTCTACGTCAACATCGCCGATCCAGCGCAGATCGTTGTGATCGATGCCGAGCATCCCTTGAAGATCGCCCGCTCGATCGAGATTCCGGCGGCAGGTCCACATGGGCTCGATCTTGATCAAGACACCGGCCACTTGTTTTGCGCCTGTGATTCAAAGAAGTTGATCACCATTGATGTGGATTCTTATCAAGTGATCGATCAATCGGATCTGAGCGGCCCGCCAGATGTGATCTTCTTCAATCCAACGCTCAAGCATTTGTATGTGGCTAGCGGCGACCCGGGCACGATCGATGTGTTTGATACTTCATCCCTGAAGATCATCGAAACTGTCGCAACCGAATCGGGTGCACACACCATTGCATTAGATACTGATCAAAATAAAGTGTATGTGTTCTTGCCCGAGACGCATCGCGCCGCAGTGTATATTGATCAAAGTTGAGGGAGGCTATCATGGATCAGCGTGAGATGTTCATGTCTGCTTTGCGGAATGTGGCGCAACTGTGTGCGGTGGCGGCGATGACTGCGCCTAAAAGTGGCGGCTCACTTTTTCTGAAAGGGTCAAAACCTTTCATTGAAACAGTCATCCTCGAAGACCGCGACACACTCAAACGCCTGGCGGATTGGCAGCGCGCACGCGGTACTAAACTCAAAGAGCCGCTGTGGTTTCGCGATGCCGACACGACGGAGAAATTGGATCTGGTGTTGTTCATTGGCCTCGCCAAATGGTATCCGCCGTTGTATGACTGCGGCGCGTGCGGTTATGCGACTTGCGCCGAATTTTTGCGGGCAGCACCGAAGTATCGCGCTGAAGGTTCAGACGATTGGGAGTTTCCCGGACCGATCTGCCAATTGCGTGCTGTCGATCTTGGCATTGCAGTGGGATCGGCCGCGAAAGTTGCCAGCCTGAACAACATTGATACCCGTTGTCAAACGCGCATCGCGGCGGCTGCCCGACACATGGGCGTGATCGAAGCCGATCTCGCCGTGGCCCTGTCGATGAGTGTCAGTCACAAAAATATTTTCTTTGATAAGAAAATGCCGGATGTCAATTTCGATGAACAGCCGTCCACTTGATATTCCTTAATCAGTGCCATAGTGATTTCGTTTCAGATTACTGCGTGTGTTGATTGCTTTTTTAATTAAAGGGAGAATGGTCTATGACTAAGGCTTCGCAAAAAATATCAAAACAAACATCTAGACAATCAGAGAGACGCCGCTCGGCAAGTGGTGATCGATCATGGATCTGGCTGCTTGGGGGCGCAGCGATCATTATAGTTGTTCTGACTGTGATATTGCTCTCGCCACAGCCAGATCCGGCAGCTATTCCTGGAGTGATCACTTACAGCAATTTGCCACGTCAGCACACTGAAACGCCACAAGCGTATGCTCAGATACCGCCAGTCGGTGGCATGCATAGCGG
This sequence comes from Anaerolineae bacterium, assembly GCA_041497495.1. Lineage (GTDB taxonomy): Bacteria > Chloroflexota > Anaerolineae > Fen-1058 > Fen-1058 > JBGQGR01. The sequence continues at coordinate 4,144 of JBGQGR010000318.1, forward strand.
CATTTGGCAGAATTGCGGCATCTATGATCAGCCCGTTCAGAATGAAAACGCAGTTCATTCGATGGAGCACGGAGCCGTTTGGATCACTTATCGGCCTGATCTATCAGTGGACGCCGTAGAGTACTTACGCAGTTTAGTGCGTGGCAAAGACCATGTGCTGCTCTCACCCTATCCAGGCTTGCCTAAGCCAGTGGTCGCTTCAGCCTGGGGATTGCAATTACCCCTTGACGATGCTAATGACTCGCGATTGCCCTTATTTATCGCTCACTACGAGCAAGGGCCGCAGACGCCGGAA
>JBGQGR010000319.1:0-4422 GCA_041497495.1 Anaerolineae bacterium
ACGCCCGTACGTCGATGCCGTGCTGCGATCGATCGGCGTACTCGATCGATTCAGCGTAGTTATCGGCGGCAATGAAGTTTCGCGCGGCAAACCTGCGCCCGATGTATTTCTCGCGGCGGCACGCGCCTTTAACGTTGATCCACAAAATTGCCTCGTGCTTGAAGACGCCCCTGCCGGCGTGCAAGCTGCGAAGTCAGCTAATATGACGTGCATCGCCGTACCCAACGATCAGACGCGCTCGCTTGACTTGTCGCTGGCCGATCAGATTCAACCGTCACTAAAGGCCATCGCCGATCAACTTCCCTTACTCATTACTCGTTACTAATTATGCTTCTTGGCATGCTCGGCGGCACATTCGATCCACCCCATCTCGGTCATTTGCAAATGGCCGAAGCCGCCTTGACCCAACTGCATCTCGATAGAATTTTGATTGCGCCCGCGGGCATTCAACCGCTGAAGATCGATCGACCAAGCACCCCGCCCGAATTGCGTGCCCGCATGGTCGAACTCGCCATCGCCGATCAGCCGCGCTTCGAACTCTCGCGCATCGATCTCGATCGACCCGGCCCGCATTACACGGTCGATCTGCTTTCGATCGCGCACCGGCAATTTCCCCAATCGGAATTTTGGTTCATCATGGGCGAAGACTCGCTGGCCGATCTGCTGCGCTGGCGCGATCCGGCTCGCTTGATCACTCTCGCTCGATTAGCCTTGCTGCGGCGGCCGGGCTATGAACCCGATTGGTCTGCGCTCGAAAAAGAATTGCCAAACATCCGATCGCGCATCGATTGGATCGATCATCCTGAGATCAACATCTCCGCGCGCGACATTCGACGGCGTGTGCATGACGGGCTGCCGATCGATGCTCGTGTGCCAATCGCCGTTGCTGATTACATCAAGCAACACAATTTGTATCAATCGTAGGAGCGCGGTGATCCCACTCCGCATCTCTTCGGGGACTATAGCCTCGCGCCACCCCATGCAAAATCATGCTCATCAAAAACAACGTCACGCGACTGCTTGATTCACGCAAAATACAATACGAGACATTTGAATACGATGCCTCGCAATTCCATGCGGCCGATGAGGTCGCGCAGCTAATCGGTGTGCCGCCGAACCACGTATTTAAAACGATCGTCATTCTCCGCGAAATAAAAGGCCAGAAGCCGCTGCTGGTCATGCTCGCCGCCGATCGCGAAATCGATCTGAAACGCCTGGCTGCTTCGCTCGGCGAAAAGAAATTGAAAGTTGCCAAACACGACGAAGCCGAAGTCTTGACCGGCTTGCAGGTCGGCGGTATCAGCGCGTTGGCCTTGTTGACCAAACATTTTGAGACGTGTATCGATCGACCGGCGTCTGAACTTTCACACGTGTATGTGAGCGCCGGACAGCGCGGTCTGAATGTAAAGATCGGCGTGCAGGCTTTGATTCAATTGACTAAAGCAGAGATCGTTGATGCCTCTCCCCTCTCCTGACGACTCATTTTCAATTCACGCTTATCTGAAAATTCATTGTCGTCAGGAGAGGGGTCGGGGGTGAGGCCATGCCACAAGATAAATTCATTGACATTGATGATCTCAAATTCCACACCATCGATTGGGGTGGCAGCGGACAATCGATCGTGCTGCTGCACGGCCTCGCTTCGCAAGCGCACGTCTGGGATCTCACTGCGCCGCAGCTGATCGATTCATTCCGTGTCATCGCATTCGATCAACGCGGGCACGGACTGACCAGCAAGCCCGATCGAGGCTACGACTTCCAATCGGTAACCGCCGATCTCGAACGAGTTCTGAATCAACTTCAGATCGAACAATCGATCTTGATCGGCCATTCGTGGGGCGGCAACGTCGCGGTGCAGTATGCGGTCGATCATCCAGATCACGTAAATGGTTTAGTTTTAGTCGATGGCGGCTTCCTAGAAATCGGCAATCGCTTGAGTTGGCCGGAGGCCGAGACGCAGCTGGAGCCGCCGGATTTGATCGGCACGCCGTATGAAGAAATGAAATCGAACTTGAAAATTTGGTTAGGAACAGCGTGGTCGCCTGCTGCCGAAGCGATCATCTTGCACAACTTCGAAGTTCGCGCCGACAATACGATCGCACCCTGTATGAAGAAGAGCAATCACATGCAAGTCGTTCGCGCGCTCTGGGAGCATCGCCCGTCAGAGTTGTGGGCGCGCGTGCACTGCCCTGTGTTGATGATCCCCGCCGCAATGGAGCCCCACAGCGCACGCGATCGATCGTTCCTGGAAGCGAAACAACAAAATGTGGCGCGAGCCGAAAAGTTATTAGCGCACAGCCAAACGATCTGGCTGGATGACACCATCCACGATATTCCGCTGCAGCGGCCCATCACTCTGGCAAACGCGATCAAAGAGTTCGCGACAAAGTTATGATTCCGTGGGACAATTAACCCATGCTGTCTATTCACCTCCTCGGCACACCACAGATTCTGCGCGACGCTGAACCGCTCACCATCACGCGCAAGAAGAGCCGCGCGCTGATCTATTATCTGGCCGCGAGCAACAAGCCGCTAACGCGCAATCATCTACTAAGTTTCTTCTGGCCGGACGCGGATCGATCGGCGGCGCAGCAAACTTTGCGCACCACCCTACACGGCCTGCGCCAATCGATCGGCGGCGCGCTGATCGCCGACGACAGCACCATCGCGCTTGCGGCTGATGTCCAAGTCGATGCCAAAATTTTTGAAGCGCAACTCACTCATCCAACTTCCAATTTCCAATCTCTGACATCCACTCTCGAACTCTATCGCGGCGATTTCTTAGTTGACTTCAATCTGAATGATGCCAGCGGGTTTGATAATTGGATCATCGGGCAGCAGGAATACTATCGACGTTTAGCCGTGCGCGGCTATATCGCGTTAGCGCAGCAGCATGAAACGCACCAGAATTATGCTGAAGCGTTAGCCGCACTCGATCAGGCGTTGGCGTTCGATCAGCTGCAAGAAGATTTGCAGCGGACGGCTTTGCGCTTGCATTACCTCGCCGGCGATCGAGCCGGAGCCATTCGGCGCTATGAAAATCTCCGAAAATTGTTGGATGCGGAAATGGGCGTCCCGCCCATGGCCGAGACGCGCGCCATGTACGACGCGATCATCAAGGACAAGTTATCAGCGGTCAGCCCTCAGCAGTCAGCAGTCAGCGCTCGGCGATCGCTCAACATCAGTCAGCGGTCGGCGGTCGGCAGTCAGATTCCATTCACCGGCCGCAGTAACGAGCTCAAACAGCTGCGCGAACTTTCGTCCTCGCACCAACTGGCCGTGATCGAAGGTGAGCCCGGCATCGGCAAGACACGCTTGATCGATGAGTTCATTGCATCGGCCAATGGCATCAACTTGATCGGCGCGGCGCGCGAGTTGGAACACGCCCTGCCCTATCAACCGATTATCGAAGCGCTGCGCAATTTGATCGCCGCGCCCGAATGGCCGGCACTGCACGCCGGACTGAACTTGGCCGAGGTCTGGCGGCACGAAGCGGCGCGGCTCTTACCGGAGTTGACCGAAACCCGATCGCCGCGATCGATCACGCCGATCGATCGCGGCGTGGTGGAGACCAACGTCAACGATGAATCGACGTTGTGGGAAGGCGTGCATCAATTCTTGATCGCGCTGTCGCAACAACGATCGATCATTTTCTTCATCGACGATCTACAATGGGCCGATGCTTCGACCTTGGGCTTGCTCGGTTATCTCGTGCGGGGCAGCCGCGCTGCCAACGCCTCGATCTTTTTCATGGCCACCACGCGCCCGATCGATGCGCGTTCACCGTCAGCGGTGCTGTTGCACTCGCTGACCCGCGAAGGCCTGTTGGCGCGCATCGCACTCGCACGCCTGACTGCGAATGACATTCATCGATTGGCGCAGCAGCTCAGTCCCAAGTTCGTCGCCGCTTTGGCCGATTGGTTGACACGCAGCGCCGAAGGCAATCCTTACATTCTGGCTGAACTGGTTCGATATTTACGCGCCAGCGATCTACTCAAGCCCGATGGCTCTCTCAACGTCACCGGTTTGTCTGCCTCACCGATCGTGCCGCAGACCGTTTATAGTTTGATTCAATCGCGTTTGGCAAAACTTTCAGATGCGGCGCAGCGTGTGCTCGATGTCGCCGTAGCGATCGGACGCGATTTCGATTTTGAAGTAGCGGCGCGTGCGGCCGCTTTGTCTGAAAATGCTGCGCTCGACGCGATCGACGAACTGCGCTCGATCGGTTTAATCATCCCGAAAAATTTGGGGGGATCGCAGTACACGTTCGATCATAGTTTAACCATGGAAGTGGCTTATCGTGAAGTAGGCGAGCCGCGTCATCGCTTGCTGCATCGACGCGTGGCTGAAGCGCTGGAGAGCCTCAATCGCAATCGCTTGGATTCGGTCGCGGGTTTATTAGCTTGGCACTTTGGCGAAGGC
>JBGQGR010000320.1:0-4419 GCA_041497495.1 Anaerolineae bacterium
GCTACCCTTGACGATATTGAATCACGCGTGAAGTGGCCCGATCCGTTCGATCCATACTGGACGACGGGCGTCCGCGATCGAGCGCGGCTGCTGAAAGAGAATACAAATTACTGTGTCATCGCGCGCATGGTCACGTCGCACGGACCCTATATGACTTCGGCCCATCTGCGCGGCGACGAGCAATTCTTTTTGGACATGGCGGCCGATGAGAAATTTACGCTGACACTGGTAGATCGCGTGACCCACTCGCTCACCGAACTGTTGCAAAAATATCTCGAAGCTTGCGGGCCGTATATCGATCTGATCGAACTGCCGGGTGATGATTACGCCACGCAGACCGGCATGGCGATGTCGCCCAAGATGTTCCGCAAATATTTTAAACCGGCTATCAAACGCCTGGTTGACACCGTCAAGACCTATCGGGCCGATATCAAGGTCATGCAGCACTGCGATGGCGCGTTGACGCCCATCTTGCCCGATCTGATCGAAGTAGGGATCGATGTGGTTCATCCGCTGGAACCGCTGCCGGCAATGAACCTCGATGAAGTCAAAGCAAAGTTCGGCGATCGCTTGGCATTTCTGGGTGGGATCGATATTGTGCATGCGTTGCCCGGCAGTCTGCAAGATGTGCTGGATGAAGTCAAGCTGCGCATCAAACAGCTGGCCCGGGGAGGCGGTTACGTTTTGGCTCCGGCCAATCATGTCCAGACCGATGTGCCAGCCGAGAATCTCGTGACTCTCTTCGAAGCAGCACGCCGATACGGACGATATCCAATCAATGTCAATCGGTGATGACGACCCAAACATCGGGTCGGATTAGGAACAGAGATATAGCATGAGACTGCAGCTGGCATTGGATGGCACTTTAGACGAAGGCCTAGCCGTCTTGAGTGTCGCGTATTCGTACGTCGATATCATTGAAGTCGGTACGCCGTTGATTTACCGTGAAGGTATGGCGGCGGTGCGGCAAATTCGGCGGGCTTATCCGGATATCACGCTAACAGCTGATCTCAAAATTATGGACGCAGGTCTCGAAGAAGCGCTGATCGCTTTCGTAGCGGGCAGTGACATTGTGACTGTACTTGGTGTCGCGCCTGATTCCACTGTTCGACATGCGGTGACTGTGGCCGACCAGCTCGGTAAGCAGATCATGGTTGATATGATGCAAGTTCCGGATATAGGCATGCGCGGTCGAGCCTTGTTGCAAATGGGCTGCCACTATCTGTGTGTTCATACGGCGTATGATCTGCAGCAGACGAATCCGATATCCAGTAGCTACTTGATGCAGTTGCGCGCCGATTTGGGTAGCGCGCCGCTTGCTATAGCCGGCGGCATCAATTTGCAGAACATCGACATGCTCTTGGACATGAAACCTGAAATTATTGTGGTTGGCAGCGCGATCACATGCGCGCCGCAGCCGGCCGAAGCCGCGCAAGCATTCTATGAACGAATACACAGCACATGAGCGAGTATCGGCCACTCGTCAACACGATCGTCGCTGAAGTCTCGGCGGCACTGACGTCGATCGATCAGGCTGATGTCTTGGCCCTTGACCAAGTTATCCGGCAAGCGCGCCGCATCTTCGTGGCGGGCACTGGCCGATCGGGGCTGTGCATGCGCGCTTTCGCTATGCGCTTAATGCACATGGGATTGTTGGCGTACGTCGTGGGTGATGTGACAACACCCGGCATCACGGACTCTGATCTGCTGCTGATCGGTTCAGGTTCGGGACGTACGGCTGCTTTAGTGCAGTATGCGACGCGGGCGAAAGCATTGACCGCCAAAATCGCGTTGATCACAGCCACCCGACAGTCACCGATTGGCGAAGTCGCGGATCAGATCATTGAGATCAATGCACCGACGCCCAAATCGGATGCGGCAGCCCAATCGTTCTCGATTCAACCGATGGGTACTTTGTTCGAACAAACCTTGGGCTTATTGCTGGATGTGATCGTTTTACAGTTGATGCATGAACTAAATATTGATGCCAGGCAAATGTTTGCCCGGCACGCGAATTTGGAATGATGAGACTTAGAAGTAGATGGTAAACACTCGGCAGTCTGTGCGTGCGGGTTTGATTGGATTTGGCATCGGCAAGTTTTATGCGGCCGCGCTGCACAACTTGCATCTTTACTATCCGGACTTGCCATCGGTCGAGCTGATCGCCGTCGCGACGGCCAGCGCGGCGAGTGGCGAGCAGGCGATGCGGCAGTTCAATTTCAAGCGTTACACCACCGATTACCGTGAGCTGCTGGCCTGTGATGATATGGATTTCGTCGTAATTGCCAGCCCGAATTATCTGCACCATGACATGCTGCTTCAAGCGCTGCAGACGAAATTGGCGGTGTACATCGACAAGCCGTTGGCAAATAATTTAGCGGAAGCGCGCAACCTTCTGCAGACCGCTCATGAAACCGGGTATGATGCCCAAATGATTTTTGAGCTGCGTTATTGCCCGGCATTGCAGCACGCTCGGCGTATCATTGATACCGGACGACTGGGCCGCCTCTACGCCTTTCGCAGTGTGTACTTTCGATCCAGCTATGTCGATCCGGACAAGCCGTTGCGCTGGAAAGGATCGTTGGCGCTAAGCGGCGCGGGTGTCCTGAATGATTATGCCCCGCACTCGATCGATCTGATCTTGTGGCTGGTCGGGAAACCCGATCGCGTTTCTGCCCAACTGCGCACTTTTATCACGGAACGTCCGCCGAGCGTGGGCGGCACCGATCAGAACCCGGTCGAGACTGATGATCATCTGATCGCGCAGCTGACCATGCCCGATGGTACCCTCGGAACGATCGAGGCAGGCCGACTGATCACTGGCTGTGTCAATGATCTCTCGCTTGAGATTTACGGCAGTGCTGGATCGCTGCGCTGGAATTTGGCTGAGCCTAAGTTGAAGCGATCGCTCAAGCTGCTCGCACGGGAGAATGGATGACGGTTGTTTATGACTGACAAAAGAATTGATCGAACGCGCTTTGCGTTCGATCTGGTCGCGATTGATGTGGATGGCACTCTGCTTGACTCGCATAATAAACTGACTGACGAAACCGAAGCGGCCATCCATGCCGTGCGCGATCAAGGCATTGGCGTGACGCTGGTCTCCGGCCGCGGCCATCTGCCGCTTCGGGAATTACTGCAGCGGCTTGATTTGCAACAACCTTTCATCGGGTCGGGGGGTGCTTATATCGCCGACCCGATCACCGGCCAGGTGATCGAGCACAGCCTGCTCGATCGGAAAGACATCGAGATCATCGTCGGTCTGGCGCGCGCCGCGCAGGTGGGCATCTTCTTTGAGGAGCAGCAGCGTTTGATCGGCGAAGCAAAACCTGAGTTCATGAATAGTATCCGCGCGATCTCGGGCGTGGAAGTCACTGAGACTCAAGATATTTTGCGCGATACTGAAGAAGCGCCGACCAAAATGTTCATGACAAGTGATCACGCAGTGCTAGTATCGCTTGAACACGAGATTCGGCAGCGCCAATTGAACGTGAATCTAGTTTACTCAGCGCCGATTTATCTGGAAGCCACCCGGCTGGGTGTCAATAAAGGGTCCGGGCTCCATCGTTTGGCAGCACACTTGGGCATCCCAGTGGAACGCATCGCAGTGATCGGCGACGGCGGCAATGACGTGAGCATGTTCCAGGTCGCCGGGCTGGCGATTGCGATGGGCAACGCACTGCCTGAAGTGAAAGCTGCCGCCGATGTCATCGCGCCGACGAATGATGCGGGCGGCGTGGCCTGGGCACTGCGCGAGTTGATTTTGAAGCAAACGTCGTAGAGACGATTGATCAAACTAAAACCACGCGGGGGATAAATAATTATGGAGGACCGAAGATGTGCGGCATGACCCCGCGTGAACGTGTACTGACAACTTTCGCTCACAAAGAACCGGATCGGATGCCGGTCGATATGTTCGGCACGGCGTGCTGCTTGATGGACCCCGCCTACTTTGCACTGCGCGATCATCTCGGACTCACCGGCGATGGCCGCATCTTCCGCAAGGGTCAAGCGATCTCGTATTACGATGAACGTATCCTTGAAAGACTGGAAGTCGATTTCCGCCGTGTGTGGCTGCGTGAGCCGATCAATTGGCAGCCGCAAGTGATCGACGTTGAGACCGCCACCGACGAGTGGGGCTTACATCTCAAGCGAGTGGGCGATACGTTGAATGTGATCAACGCACCGTTGGAGAAAGCGACGATCAGCGATTTGGCTGCCTATCCCTGGCCCGATCCATCCGATCCGGGTCGCATCGCGGGCTTGGCTGAAGAAGCGAAACATCTGCGCGAGACGACCGAGTGTGCCATCTCAGCCCGGTCGCCCTTCTACGGCATCTTCGAGATCGCGCAGCGGCTGCGGGGGGCACAGCAGTTTCTACTTGATCTCGCTATGGACAAGAAGTTTGCCACAGCATTA
>JBGQGR010000321.1:0-4409 GCA_041497495.1 Anaerolineae bacterium
CTCTCCGTGGATAAGTGCCTGCTTTTGTGGATAAGTCCATAAAACCCGTGTTTTTAAGCGCCTATATATAGGGGGACATAAATCCGATGTTATCAATTAGGCGCGTTGAATTTGTGGAAAAGTGACGAATTACTGTGGATAAGGGTATGCTTTTGGGGATAACTTTTAAACTCGGCACATAAGAATTTATTCTGAAGCACTATATATGGCGGTCGAATTAAGAGGATGCCCAATATCTGGTTGGGGAAAGATTTCCACACACACAACCTGAAAAACTGACTGCATCCATACACAGTCCGCCCACAATAGGACTGCTCAACTTAGAACGCGAAAGGCCTACCTATACAGATTGATCAGCTAAGGTTGGCTACATGTACCGGTAATTTGTTCCCCTCCACAAATCCACACTGCCTACTACTACTACTAAATTATATATATCTTTCAACACATATGATAAGGATAAACTATATCCTCAAAGCGCTCTGGAAAACAGGCGAGCGAATTTAACGCTTTGAAGAATGAGGCTGAGTAACCGATCGAAAAGATAGTGTAACCTCGCGGTTGATGCCTTTATCGTCGACACCGGCAATCAGCACTTACTCGACATAGCCATAGCCATGTTGGCCTGAACTCAAGCAGTGCGCGAACAGATCGTCCAGTGATCGGTAGGCTTTAACGGCTTCGACTAACCCTCGATCGGGTTTCCATGCGAAGAAAGTGACTGTGCTGCCATTAGACTGTGTTGCCATTGGAGACTCCATCTACGGAGAAATAGTCGACAACATTTTACTATCGATACAGGTTTCGCTTAATACTGATGATAGGCCACAGAATAGTCTTGAGAACTGTGCGCGTCAACCGCTCCGCAGCTTTTGAGTGCGCTCTACTTATGATACAATCTTTCCGCATGGAAGAGAAATGCGATGAGTGAAGTTCAACCTGACTTTTCATCCGAACGAGAACTGAGCCCCGAAGAGATCGAGGCGCTGGTGGTGTTTCTCCGCCAGATTCCCTTGTTTGCAGAACTGCGAACAACCGATCTGGAAGCACTGGTCACTATCGCTCGCAGTGAGTTCTTCGCCGCCGGCGGCGAACTCTATCACCAGAGCGAAGGCGACAATACCTTATATATTATTCAGTCGGGCGAAGTGGGCCTCACTCATATCGATCCGCAAGGTGCGCCGAATGAAGTGGGCGCGCGCCAAGCAGGCGCCTGGCTAGGCGAATCATCGCTGTTGCTGGGCGAACCGCATGATGTGACGGTGCGTGCGCTTAACGATGTCGCCGCGATCACTTTTTCGCGCACAGAATTCAAAGAACTCTGCGATCAAACGCCGGGCATGTTTGCGCGGCTGACTCCGAAGGAAGAAAATTCGCGCAAAATCAATGCGCCGCATTATGGCTGGCAGGGTGAAGATGAAGCTGTGGTGATTTTTGTGAGGCAGCACAAATGGGCTTTAGTCCGTTCGATGTTTGTTCCGTTCGGGATTCTAGTTGGCGCGCTCATTGTCACGGGATTGCTGAGTCAAATTATCCCTACGCTCACTGGCATAATGCTGATTGTGGCTATGCTAATACCGTTGTTGTTTGCATTCTATGTTTTGATCGATTGGTCAGATGACTATTACGTTGTCACCAATAAACGCCTGGTCCATGTCGATGAACTGCCCATCATCCGCAAGCGGCGTGAAGAAGCGCCCTTGTCGTCCATCACCGAAATTCAATTTGCGCGGCACAGCATTTTGGCGCACGTGCTGGATTTTGGCGACTTGCGGGTGGAAACTTTCGGCGGCGGTGTGGCGATGCGTGATATTCCACATCCGAATAGTGTGAAGGAAGCGATCCAGCGCGAGATCGAGCGCGTCAAAGCACGCGCCCGGGCCTCTGAGCGTGCGGCGATCCGTGATGAACTGCGGCAGCGCATTTTCGCCCGAACAGTGCCCGCGGCTGAAGAGGAAAGTGTGGAAAGCACGGCACCGCCAGGCGAACAACCGGGTCCGTCAATATTTCAGATCATTGGCGGAGTCTTAGGCTATTTCTGGCCGCGCATGCGTGAAGTGCAAGGGGATTCGATTATTTGGCGCAAACATTGGATTGTGTTGTTGCAAACGGCAAAGTTGCCGGCACTTGGCATAATTATCACGATCATAGCATTCTATATTTGGTGGAACCGCAGCAGCTTGCTTAATTGGTTCCCGGATAACCTGTGGTGGGTATGGATTGTTATCGGCTTGGGATTCTTTGGTTGGTATCTGTGGCTCTTCGAAGACTGGCGCAATGATCAATACATCATTACCTCATCGCGCATCATCGATATCGAACGTCGGCCTTTCTTGATGAGCGAGACTCGGCGCGAAGCGGCGCTCTCAAAAATTCAAACGACCGATCTGGATATTCCTTCGCCGTCGGCGCAGCTCTTTCGCTATGGCAATGTGTCGATTCGCGTGCCCGGCGCGGTGATCGAGTTCAAATTTGTGAAAGACCCGGCGGGCGTGCAAGCCGAGATTACCAAACGCATTGCGGAATTTAATCGGCGGGTGGCCTTGAATGATGCGCGCGGGCGGCACACGGAGTTAAGTGATTGGTTCGCCGCATACAATCAGATTCAACATCAACCTCAGCGGCCGGAAATAAAACGGCCGCCGGTGACGCCTGAGGAGCAAGCGGATAATGGCAGTCCGTGAAATCAAAGTGATCGATGATCCGGTGTTACGGCGCAAAGCCAAGAAGATTGACAAGATCACACCGGAAATTCGGAAACTGATCGAAGATATGATCGAGACCATGCGGGCCGCGCCAGGGGTGGGCTTGGCTGCGCCGCAAGTGGGCGCCAGCGAACGCGTGATCGTGGTCGAATATGCAGAAGAGGATGAGGAAGAAGAAGCCGTGCCTGCCGCGCCGCCGAAAAAGAAAAAATTGTATGCGGTGATCAATCCGGAGATCGTGTGGGCGTCCGATGAAACGATCGAGGGCACAGAGGGCTGCTTAAGTATTCCGGGCTGGATGGGCGATGTGCTGCGGCACGAAGCGGTGGTGGTGAAAGGCCTAAATCGATCCGGTCAGCGGATCAAGGTGAAGGCTGAAGATTGGTTGGCACGCATCTTTCAGCACGAGATCGATCATCTGGACGGCATTCTGTACATCGATCGACTGATCGCACCCGATCGGTTTCGCCGCATTTCCCAGGGTGAGGCAGAGACGGCCGAAGAAAAAGCCGCTGAAGCGATTGGTTAAAAAGATATCGGGTTCTTTCAAAGGACCCGATTTTTAATTCCTTACTCTTCGCTGCTTTCGACTGAAGGAGTTGGCGCGGGCTGCCGCCGCAACCGGCGCATGATCTCTACGCGGTTTTCTTTCCACAAATGGATCAAGGTCGGCAGCGCCGAAATGAAAACAACGGCAACGATCAAGATCAAGAAGTATTTATCGACCGTCTCAGGCGCAACGTTCGCGGCGGCTTTGCCGAGGCCGAAGCCGATCAACAGCATCGACAACACCCACAGTAATCCGCCGAAGAAATTGAAGAACACAAAGCGGCGATAGTGCATTTCGCCAGCACCGGCTACGATCGGAGCGAAAGTGCGGATGAACGGCATGAAGCGTGCGATCACGATCGTCTTACCACCATGCTTCTCATAAAAGGCTTTCGCTGACAACAAATTTTTCTTCTTAAAGAAACGTGAGTTCTCGCGATTGAATAAGCGGGGACCAGCTTTCGCGCCAAACCAATAACCGACGTTATCGCCCAAGATCGCTGCGGGCGCAAGCAAAATGATCAGGAGCGGCAGGCTCAAGACATCGCGGGAAGCGAGTAGACCCGCCGTGAGCAACAAGCTATCGCCCGGTAAGAAGAAGCCGAAGAATAAACCCGACTCGGCAAAGATGATGGCCACCAAGCCGACATAGCCTGCATCTCTAATTAATTGTTCCATATTACTTTGTTCCTTTTTTTGTGGCTTAAAACAAGACCCCGCAAATACCAGCGGGGTCTAGCTTGTATAACGCGCCAGAGAATACCACATTTCCCAGCTCGCGACAAGGCAAGATCACCGATCGGGTAACGGCCAGCTTTTTAATTCATCCAAGAACTTGATCGCGGTCATATCGAGTTGAATCGGTGTGATGGAAATATAGCCGTTACTCAATGAGCCGATATCGGTGCCGTCATCGGCGATGCCGGTGGGAGCTGCGCCGCCGATCCAGTAATACGGTTTACCACGCGGATCGAGCCGGGTCACGAGTTGATCGTTATACACGCGCTTACCCATGCGCGTGATTTGTACGCCTTTGATAGATCCAGCCGGGACATTGACGTTCAGCAGAACGTCTGGCGGCAAACCTCGTTGCAACACAATCGGTACGAACTGGGCGACAAAGTCTGCAGCTGATTGATAGGCGCTTTTGTTTTC
>JBGQGR010000322.1:0-4408 GCA_041497495.1 Anaerolineae bacterium
CCGCTCAGAATGCTGACTTCTTTTTAGTTGATCAAACCGACTGCTGCTTGACGACAGCCACACTGCTTAAAATTTCCTGCGCGCTTAGTGTCGCGCCCTCACCGCTGGCGCCGAGCATCTGCGCCAGTTCTTCAACCCGCGCCTGACCGCTGAGCGCCGTAATATGCGTCAGCGTCCGCTCGCCGTCGATGCGCTTCTCCACTTTGAAATGCGTGTCGCCGTAACCGGCCAACTGCGGCAGATGTGTAATGCACACCACTTGATGATGTTGACTCAGTCCCCACAATTTTTGTCCGACCGTCGCGCCCACTCGACCGCCAATGCCTTGATCAATTTCATCAAAGATCAGCGTCGGCGTTTGATCCGCGCGCGACAACACTGTCTTTAGCGCCAGCATCAAACGCGCCGTCTCGCCGCCGGAGGCAATCTTCACCAACGGTTTCAAGCCCTCGCCGACATTCGGCGCCACCAGGAATTCTACACGATCTAACCCCGTCGCATCAAATGCGTAACGCCCTCCTTTGGCAAACGCGCCATTTGCCTCCGGCTCCCATTTTAGATCGACCGCGAAATGTGCGCCACTCATGCGCAGATCGTTGAGTTCAACTTCGATCGCTTTCGATAATTGCTCCGCGGCGGCTGTGCGCGCGCCCGATAGTTCTTGCCCTGCCCGACCGATCTCATGCAGTAAACGATCCTCTTCCTTGCGCAGTTTCTCGATTCGCTCACCCGCATGTTCGATGCCATTCAGTTCTTTCGTCGCCCGATCGGCAAAGCTGATCACTTCGGCAATGGCCGCGCCGTATTTGCGTTTTAGCCGCGTGATCAAATCCAGGCGCTCTTCAGCCGCTTCCAGCCGCTTGGGCGAATACTCGATCGCGTCACGATAATTCTTGACTTCGCGTGCCAGATCATCGATCTGGGCCACCGCCGTATCGATCGTGTTGACGTGCTCTTGAAATTTAGGATCGATCTTCGCCAAGCCGCTCAGCGCTTTCTGCGCTTGAGCTAAAGCATCGAGCGCTGCCGGAGTTTCACCCTCGCCTTCATATAAAGACGTGTAAGCATCATCGGCGAGCGCGGCTAATGCTTCGGCATTGGCTAAACGGTTGCGCAGCACCGTCAACTCTTCCTCTTCACCTGCTTTTAACTTCGCAGACTTAATCTCCTCAATTTGGAACTTCAGCATATCGGCGCGCCGCGCGAACTCGGCTTCGCTCTTCAATAACTCGTTCAGCTCTTTGCGCACTTCGCGCAGTTGCGCTGCTAACGCCGAAAATTTCTGCCGCAGCTCCCACGTGTTGGCGTATCGATCGAGCAGGTTGACGTGCTCACGCGGCCTCAGCAGCGACAGATGCTCGCTCTGTCCATGAATATCGACCAATAGCTCACCGACTTCCTTCAGCAAACCCACCGGCACTGCGCGGCCATTAATGCGGCACGTCGATCGGCCGCCCGATCGGATCTCGCGCGAAATCATGATCAGGTCAGGATCGTCTTCGTCCAGCAATTCATTCGCCTGTAAGATCGATCGGATAGCGTCGCGCGCCATCGAATTGATCCGGAACACGCCATCGATCAGGGCTCGCTCAGTGCCGGCCCGCACCATTTCGTTACCGGCCTTGCCGCCCAACAGCAAGCTGACCGCATCGATCACAATCGACTTACCCGCACCCGTTTCGCCGGTCAAAACGTTAAAGCCCGACGCAATATCCAAATGCAGTTTATCGATAATCGCAAAATCGGTAATCGTTAATTCGGCTAGCATAATCGCTCGATTTATGGTAAAGCGCCGCAGGCGCGTCCCATCATCATTCCCGCAGAAACCGTGAAATTATATTTTGCTTCCAAACCGCAGACGCGCGATCAGCGTACCGCCGCACAACACTAAGTAGATGCCGTCGAGAATCAAATCAATTGACGTACCCGAAGCGCCCAACCCGAGTTGGCCGCTAAACATGAAATCCAGCCTCGGCAATAATGCAGCGAGTGTCGCTACAGCCAAACAACCAACCGCAACAGCCCAAGTATATCGACCACGTCGTTTCTTGGTGGCAATGCGGATCGCTTCGGAAATGATGCCGCCGACAATCGGACCCGCAAAGATTGCCAGCCAGAACAATCGGGGCACAATCAAAGCCGCCACATACGCAATCGGCAAAGTAATAATCGCCGCGATCACATAATCGATCGGCAGGGCATTGTAAAAGAGGCCTTGTTGGGCATGCACACAATCGCGGCAGCGATAACCCACCGGCGTGCGCACGGCATCGCGAATGCAAATGTATTTGCCGCAGCGATTGCAGCGCAGCTCAGTCGCTGTATTCGGATGATAAAAGCAATAATGCGCCGTTGCGTTTTCGGACTCGCTCATCAATCGTTCTCTATTGATTGGGATTCGTTGCCAAGTTCGCGGCCGGGTTTTGATCCATGCGCGCCATCAGCGTCCGGTAAAAGTAACTGGGATCTTGTACGCGCACGAAGCGCGCGACATTCGGACTAGCCGATATGACAACCTGATCGCCGTTTTGCAGTGGCGCCTCGATCGCACCGTCGCCGGTAATCACCGATAACTGATCGGTCACCACTTTGACGGTGACCACCGAGCCTCGCGCCAACACGATTGCTCGATCAACACTCAGGTGCGGTGCGACGGCCAACAATAAGATGTTCTTGAGATCGGGCGGCAGGATCGGTCCCCCAGCCGCCAAAGCATAAGCCGTGCTGCCCGTAGGCGTGGCAATAATTAACCCATCGGCAACGTAGGTCGTCAACAAACCCCCGTCGATGTATGTCTCCAAACGCACGGGTTTGACCAATGCGCCGCGGCTGACGACTACTTCATTCAGTACCTCGAACGACATGCGCTGCTCATCACCGCGCCAGACTTCCGCATGCAGCATCATGCGATCTTCGATCCAGTAATCGCCCTGCCGTACCCGATCGAACACCTGCCGCCATTCGCCCGGCTGAACTTCGGCCAGAAAACCCAATCGGCCAAAATTAACGCCGAGCACCGGCACTCCCGTCATGGCGGTTAACCGGCCGGTATGCAACATTGTACCATCGCCGCCCAAGGCAATGACCATGTCATGTTCGGCAAAGTCGTGCCCATCCGCATCTTCGCCGATCGAGGCAATATGTGTTTGAATACCCCAAGCATGCAGCTGCTCCGCCATTTCATTGACTAATGGCAGCGAAGCAGCCACACGCGGATGATTTAACAACAAAATACGTTTAGGCTTTGGTTGATCGCGCTTTGGCTCTTTCGCCCGCTTCGCCGCGATCAATTGGTTAGTGACATTCATCTTAAACCAGACTCTCACTGCACGCCGATCGAACTCCGCAGCGCAGACAGCGCGCCGGTTCGGCATGCGATCGATGCGCGATGCCGTTTGCTAAATCGTTGCGCATGGCATCGAGTACGTCGAGCAAGTGTGATTCAAGTTCCGGTGTATAGTCGACCTCAAAAGATCGATCGGCATACTTGACGATGCCGTACTTCGGGCGCTGATGATAGTGTTCCTGGATCAACAAACAATAAATGGCCAGTTGCAGCAGATGGCTGCGGCGCGGCCCGTCACTCGGCGCGCTGGATGATTTCACTTCGATCGGAATCACCTGCCGGCCACGCCGGATCAAATAATCGGGTTTGCCGACCAACCGATAAGTGATTGAGAACAGCGGTTTCTCGATGGCGCGCCAATCACCGGTATCGGCGTAGATCACGCGCCCGATCGGCAGACCGGCCTCCACCTGCGCGCGTCGACCGAAGCCGAGCACGATCAAGCCTACCACGATCAGCAGCGCGGCGATCCAGATCATACGCTGAACTACACCCCGTTGCCCAGAATAAACACGGCCAACAAAACAACACCCGCAATCAGCAGCCAGACGGCAAGTTGCTGCATATTTCCCGCGTGGCTTATCAGCTGTCCATGGCGCTCATGCGCCTGCGTGCCGAGCTGCATCTCACGCACATTTTCCGAGGGAATGTCTTCAATGACATTCAACCACCACGCCTTTGCACAAAAATCGTATTGGCCGATCTCGCTCGCGCGAATAACTCGATCTGACATGATTGAATTGAGTAAACCACGGATGTCACGGATGAAAATTAAATCTGTGTAATCCGTGAGAGCCGGGACTAGACTTTCTTCTGAAATTCTTGTAGTGCTTTCTGCAATTTTTCTTGTTGCAGCGTCGTCGTCAAATCGCCGCGCGTTCGCTCCAGCACGGCACGCAGCGTATCCGTCGTGCGGCGCAGCCCGCCGGTAATGGCATCCGGAAAATCGATCGTGACCAGCTCGCTATAGATGTCATCCATCGCAGTGAGCATGCGTTCGGCTTCGGCATTGCGTTCCTGCCTGATAAGATCGAGGCAGCGGCGGCGCAGCTCGCTGGCCGC
>JBGQGR010000323.1:0-4406 GCA_041497495.1 Anaerolineae bacterium
CCTCAAGGCCTTCGTATTTTTGGGTGGCAACGAGTGTGCCCGTGACTTTAGCGAGTTGCATGTTGTTCCTAGCCTTGCGAAGGTTGGATTGGCAAATCGTGGATCGACACTAAACCCTTCGCAAGGTTTCTGGCCGCAGAGGGCGCGGAGAAAAACTTTATTAAACTCTGCGTTCTCCGCGTCTCTGTGGTTAAACTATTAGTCGTCTGCGGGTAGCGGCCAATACTCACTGACGTTCGATCCAAAGCGCGTACGCTCGATTACATTCGCGTTCATATCGGGATGAATCTGCGGGATGATCACTTTGTTCGTCAACATGCGCGCATCGATCGACTTCACGCCGATCTCGATTGCGGCTTCTACATCCGCAATATCGCCCGTGAATAACGTCAGGCCTTTGCCGTTGAGGCCATCCGCCAAGCGAATTTCCAGCAGCGCCACCTGCGCGCCTTTCACGCCTGCATCGGCCGATTGGATCGCCGCCGGAACGGTCGAGGTTTCGATCACACCTAATGCCGTGCCGGGCTGAGTATTGCGTCCACCCGCAATCGCATCGACCACCGCTGAGTGAACTTGCGGCAAGTAAACGGTATCGATAATATTCGAGCCGCCGACTTCGCGGCCCGCTTTCAACGATTCTTCCACATCGGCGACTGCGCCGCTGATCAAAACCAAATAATGTCCGGGCTGAACCGTGCCGGCGACGATGCGTGCGATCGGCGCGCGCTTGATCATCGCATCGCCCGCTTGCAGACCGGCGGCGATGCTGTCGAATTCGATCAGCGCCAGCGCCGGTTCGCGTGGCGTTTCGGTGGATGCAGGCTTCGATCGAGCGGCGCGTTTAACCATAGATCGATCAGATGGTCAGCGATCGAATCGCTACGGCCAGTGGTGAATTCGATTGGCTGGTCATTAACGGCAGTCCCTGCGCAATGGCCGCCGATTGTGCTTCATCATACGGCAAGCTGCCTTTGAAGCCATGCCCCAGTGCTTTTTCAATCGCTTGCATCGCCAAGCCGGGTTTGGCCATCGATTGGTTCGCAATCAGTTGCAGGCGCTCGTCGGGAATCCTGGCGGTTTTGAGCGCGCGCATGGCGCCGACGGTGGATTGCAGCGAGCCGACTTCCGGCGCGATGACCAGCCAGATCAGATCCGAGGCCGCTGCGATCGAAGCGCCGAGTACATCCCAGTTCGAAGGCATGTCGATCACCACCCGCGCGAATTTTTCTCGCAATAACCCGATCAGCTTCGTAACCCGATCGGGCGGAGCGGGGGGCGCCGGAACAACCGGCGCAGCTAGGACGCTTAAGCCGGACTCATGCGTCAGCAAATAATTCGCCAATCCATCGATCGATGGATCGCCGCTGTTCGCCCAATCAATCCAGGTCGTTTTTGCATTCAAGCGCAAATGTAGTGCGACGTGACCGGGGCCGGGCTTGAGATCGATCAAACAGGTAGTGCGGTTCTTCGCTTGCCAAGCCAGCGCGAGGTTGACCGCTAACGATGTCACGCCGACACCACCGCGCAGCGACATTAACGCGATTGTTTCTTGGGCCGGGCCTTGCGTCGCCGTGCGCTGCGCTAATAGTTCGTTGACTTTGGTCAAGAGTTCATTCGGCGCAACCGGCTTCGCCATATAATCGTCGGCGCGCGCGGCCAGTGCGGCCTCCCGATCGACCGATTGGGCGCGCGCGGTCAAAACCAAAATGGCCGTGTTCGCGGTGTCGGGATCATCGCGCATTTTGCGCACGACTTGATAGCCGTTCATGCCCGGCATCATGACATCCACGATCGCCAGTTCTGGATGCAATTGTTTCGCTTTGGCCAGGCCATCGCTGCCGTCGCCGGTGGTGACCACTTTGTGACCGCCGCGCTGCAGCATCAGCCGCAGCATTTGCTGCAAATCAAGATCGTCGTCGATTACCAGAATAGTCGCCATGTTGACTGTGCTCCGATCATCAGGCAGGTTTGCTGCTGACGCACAACACTTCGATCGCGGTCTTGTTGATCAACACCAATTCGCCGCCAAACTCCACCGACTGATTCATCGACAGCGTCGCTTTGGCATCAAAGACCGGCACGAAGCGCTCCACGCCGATCGCCATCAACGTGCGCAAGTCGAGGTTGACCGGCGCTTCGATCTGTCCGGTGATCTCAAAACCGGGCACGGTCACGAAGACCGGCCACAACCGCATGCCCATTTTCGCCGGATTCTGTTTCAGCGCCATATCGCCCATGCTGGCGACGACGATGAAGGTCAAGCGATCTTTCCGCACGATCGATAAAGAATAGTCCGCCAGAATTTCGCCGGGATGATCGATGCGTGAGACGTAAGCGATATCGAGTTCCAGATAAGACGTGTTGGGATCATTCAATAAATCACCCAACACGCGGCCGCGCAGCGACATCTGCGTGGAGATGCGATGCGAATCGGCGAAGATGTCAGCGGTCAAACGTCGAGCGCCTAATTGGGTCATGATTGGCTCCTTCCTTACCTCAACCCCCGACCCCTTGCCCGCTCCCGGCTAAAAACATTCAACTCCTAGTCGGGAGAGGGGCAGGGGTGACACGTAGTGTCGGGGTTAGGGTGAGGCACTACACAATTCTAAATGAATCCACCAACGTGCAGCGCCGGATGCGGCTGAAACTGCGCGGCGAGGTCAGCCCTTCGCCGGTGGGACTGGCGATCGTAAACGAACAATAACCTTCGCCGTTATAACCGAGTCCGGACAGACACGAGCCGTTCTTGACGAAGATGCTGCAATTGATCTCTCGCGCCATGCGGCTGAGATGATCCAGATTCTTGGAATGCATCACGGCCGTGTGTCGGAAACCGTGTTCGGCCTGAACCGCCAGATCGATCGCTTCGTCGCAGCTCTTCACTTTGCAGACCGGCATGATCGGCATCATCTGCTCCGACCAGATCAGCGGGTGATCCCGATCGACCACGGCGACGATCAAGCGCACTTCCGGCCCGGCGTCAAGGCCGATCTCTTTCAACAACACGGAGGCATTCTTGCCGATAAATTTTTTATTCATCACACCCGGCTTGCCCGGCCCGCGATTCTCGTCGAAGATCACTTTGCATAGGCGCTCGAGCTGCCACGCATTGATCAATAAGCCGCCGTGCGCGCACATGGCTTTGACCAGCGCATCGCCGACCGACTCGACGACAAATGTTTCTTTCTCGGTGGTGCATACAATGTTGTTATCGAACGAGCCGCCTTTCACCACATCACGTCCCGCTTGATTAATGTCCGCCGATTCGTCGACGACGACGGGTGGATTGCCCGGCCCGGCGCACACGGCGCGCTTGCCACTCTTCATCGCTTGCTTCACCACCTCGCTGCCGCCGGTCACGGTTAGCAAGCGCACATCTGTGTGCGCCATCAGCTGCTGCGCTTTTTCGATCGTTGGATCGGCGAAGCCGGTCAACAAGTTCTTTGGTCCGCCTACGGATTGAATCGCATGATTCAAAACTTGCATCGTATGAAGGGAAGCGTTCTTCGCCATGGGATGTGCGCCAAACACGACGGCGTTGCCAGCGGCGACCATGCAGATCGCGTTGCAGATCACCGTCGAAGTTGGATTCGTGCTGGGCGTAATTGCGCCGATGACGCCGTAGGGTGCATACTCGACGATCGTCAAGCCGTGATCGCCGCTCCACGCGGTAGTTTTGAGATCTTCGGTGCCGGCGGCCTTGCGCGCATTCAGCAGATTCTTCTCAATCTTGTCTTCATAGCGGCCCATGCCTGTTTCGGACCAGGCTTCATGCGCCAAGACTTGCGCCGCTTCTTCGGCGGCTGATCGCATTGCGCTGATCATGCGCTCGCGCAGTTCCAGCGGCAGTGCGTTCAACTGCGTGAAAGCCGATTTGGCGGCCGCGACGGCCGCATCGACGTCGGGGAAAATTCCGTCGATGCCAGCCGGGCCGATCGACGCGGAGCGTGCCGTATCCGATCGGGCTGGTGCTGATCCCGATTGCCGCATCTCGGCCACAACTTGTTGGACAATTTGTTGAATACGGTTTTCATCGAGCATAGCGCGTATCGCCTATTATTGATTAGCCTGTTTCGTTTGGTGGTTCTTGCCAAATGGGCAGCGCCACTGAAAAGGTGGAACCTTTGCCCACCGCGCTGGTGACCCACACGCGTCCACCATGCTGCTCGACGATCGATTTGACGATCGCCAGCCCAAGGCCAGTGCCTTGTTCTTCGGCGGTGACGTTGGGCGCGCGATAAAAACGCTGGAACAATCGGACTTGAGCTTCGGCCGGAATGCCGACGCCATTGTCGCGCACATCGAGACGGACTTGATCGTCCTGCACCCAAATTGTGACTGATACTTCGCCGCCCGCGGGCGTGTACTTGATCGAATTACTAACCAAGTTGCTGATGACTTGATAC
>JBGQGR010000324.1:0-4401 GCA_041497495.1 Anaerolineae bacterium
CAGCGCATCCGCTACCATTTTGACGACATTCTGGCAGCGCAGGCGGCTGTCCGCGTCGATGCGTGGATCACCAGCAACAAAAACCCCGATCGTCGGTGTGTTTCGCTCGAATTTTTTAACTGTAGCTGCGAGTCCAATTGCGTTGCCCATGATTGATTTCCCCTCTTCAGGTTTACGGTGCTTTGCGACTCAGCCTTGACTTTACGCTGAACCCGCACCGCTGACCGATCGGTCATTTACGCCTGATCGCGGACCGTGCGCTTGCCGGCTTTCCGATCGGCATATTGCTGCTCGATCCAGGCGTACGTCTTTGCCATACCTTCATGGAGTGGCGTGCTCGGCTCCCAGTTCAGTACCTGCTGGATAAAGGTGTTATCGCTATTGCGTCCGGCCACGCCGCGTGGCGCCGTCGGATCATACTTCCGCTCGAGTTTGATCCCGCCGATCTCTTCCACGATGCTCACCAACGCATTGATCGAGACCAATTCGCTTGATCCCAAATTGATCGGAGTAGCGATCAATTCGTCACAATGCATGATCAGGTCGATACCCAGCGTACAGTCGTCGATATACATGAAGCTGCGCGTTTGCGTCCCGTCGCCCCAGATGACAATCTCGGGCTTGCCAGTATCCTTGGCTTCGATCACTTTGCGGCACATCGCCGCCGGGGCCTTCTCACGCCCGCCATCCCACGTGCCGTGCGGGCCATACACATTGTGGAAGCGGGCAATGGCGGTCTTCAAGCCGCGCTCCGCCCAGTATTCCTGGCAGAACATTTCTGACATGAGCTTTTCCCAGCCATAACCTCGCTCAGCCATCGCCGGGTAAGCGTCCGATTCTTTGAGCGCTCGAACGTTGGGGTCCTGCTGCAAAAGCGTGTTGTAAGCACAGGCCGACGATGAGAAGAAATAGCGATCGGCGCCGGCCCGATAGGCCGCTTCGATCAAGTTGGTGTTGACCAAAATGCTGCGCAGGCATTCAACGCGGAAGTGCTCGATGAAGCCCATGCCCCCCATATCGGCAGCCAGGTTATACACTTCCACTGTGCCTTCGACAGCCCGAATACAATTGTCTTTCTCACTGAGATCCATGGACAGGCATTCGACGCCTGGCACGCGCTGGTACCAATCAGGGAGTGGTTTCCGATCAATCGCACGGATGCGGGTGTAGCCTAGATCATGGAAGTAACGGGTCAAGGCTCCGGCAATAAAACCACCGGCACCCGTGATAACGATCAGATCGTCTTTGTTCAAGTCGCGCTTAATGGTAACTGCTTGTTGCGTACTCATGATTTGTCCTCTATTTTATAATTCCAGTGTGGTAGCGCTGCCACACCACGGCAAAAAGTTCTAAATCGGACTCAGTTTAGAGCTTGACCGCTTGATTGGCGCACAACGAGATCAGTAGGCAGTATTACTTCTTGGCAGCGCTCAGGGGCCTTACCAGCCAATCGGGCTAATAACAGCTGCGTGGCCTTTTGCCCCATTTCATACGCGGGCTGAACAGCAACGGTAAAAAACGGTGAGGTGAGTAGATTCGCCGGGAGATCGTCAAAGCTCACCATCGCGATGTCTTCGGGTACACGCAGGCTGGCATCCCTTACCGCCTTGAGGGCGCCGATCGCGATAAGGTTGTTAGCTGCAAACAAGGCCGTCGGTCGCGGGTTAACGTTCAACACTTGCTGTGCCATCTCATAGCCACTGGATTGCGTGAACGCGCCGTAATACACCAGCTGCAGCCGATTGTCGATACCCGCTTCCACCATTGCCTGGCGATACCCGGTCACCCGATCTTTGGCGGTGGAGACGATCTTGGGACCACTCAAGACTGCAATTTGCCGATGTCCCAAGCCGATCAACAATTGAACCAGCCGATAGGCTCCGTCCACACTTTCGCAGCGCACCACATCGACTTTTGCGCTGGACGGCAACCGGCGATCGAGCACCACTACCGGCGTACCGTGCTTCTGAACGAGTTCGACTGAATCAGACGTGCTCCGTGCTGGGACCAATAGAATTCCATCTACCTGCTGTTGCAATAATACTTGCAGATATTTTTGCTCTTCAGTTTCGGACTCATCCGTATTGCAGAATATGACGATGAATCCAGCGTCGCTGGCGGTATCTTCTACGCCACGCGCCAAAGTCGTGAAGAAGGGATTGGTGATATCGGTCAAAACCAGCGCCAGGATGTTAGTCCGTTTTGAGCGCAGGCTGCGAGCCAACCGATTAGGGACGTAGCCCAGCTCGGCAATCGCCGCTTCCACGCGTTGGCGTGTCCCTTGGCTGAAATAGCCCGAGTTGTTAATGACGCGGGAGACCGTAATAGACGCAACGCCTGCGCGTTTTGCTACATCGTGGATGGTAGCCATTCAGCAACTCTCATGCCGCACCGCTGTATGAATGAGATCGAAACCATGCCTGCATATATGGCATCGATAACATGCCAGCGGCAAAAAATTGCGCGTTCAAAAGCTATTCAAAATGACCGCGCGAAGGCTAAACTTCTAAAACAATTCCAATGTGCAAGTTTGATATGCACAAGATTGACTCTGGGGGCCAGCTCACTGGATGGCCCCCAGATGATTGTCGTACGACGAAATGAAATACTTACTTGTACAGCAACGCCGCAATCGTCGGGTCGTCGATGTTGGTCTTGTCGTACCAGTGGAAGCCGGTGTCGATGGTCTTGGGCAGTGTCTCGCCCTTCATGGCTTTGACTGCGGCATCCACGCACTTGTAACCAATGCCGATCGGATCTTGGGTGACCGCACCGGCTTCAGTGCCAGCGCGAATCGCGTCCATCTGCTGTTGGCCGGAGTCGTAACCAATCACCACCAGCTTGCCGCTCATGTTCAATTCCTTCACGGCATTCAGCACCCCGATGATCGAGCCTTCGTTCGCGCCGAAGAAGCCCTTCAGATTCGGGTGCGCCTGAATGATGGCCTTGGAAATGTCCGTCGACTTCAGCTGATCGCCGCCGCCATACTGGGTATCGACGATCGTGATCTTGGGATACTTGGCCTTGATCTGATCAGTGAAACCCTTGACACGATCAATGCCGGTGCGGCTGGTCTGGTCATGGGCAATGACGGCCACTTCGCCTTCACCGCCAATCAGCTGCGCCATCTTGTCGGCGATCAGGGCCGCTGCCGCAATGTTGTCGGTCGCAGCCGTGGTCACCGGAATCGGGCTGTCCACGCCGGAGTCGAAGCCAATGATCGGGATTCCAGCCGCCTTGGCCTTTTCGAGCAGCGGGATGAAGGCTTTGGAGTCGACGGCCGCGAGACAAATGGCAGCCGGTTTCTTATCAAGAGCAGTCTGGAACATCTCAACCTGCTTATCGACCATCGCCTCAGTCTCCGGGCCTTCAAAGGTAATATCGACATTGAGGTCCTTGGCCGCATTCTCAGCACCCTTCTTCACTGCTTGCCAGAACTGGTGCTGGAAGCCCTTGGAAATCACCGGAATATAAGGTTTCTTGGCGGCGGCTGGCGGCTGGGTAGCAGGCGCTGCAGTCGGGGCCGCAGCCGGAGCTGCGCAGCCAACGATCAACGCTATGACGGTCAACAGAGCGAAAACAACAGACAACATTTGCTTGGTCTTCATCTTAATCTCCTTGTTAGATTTTTGTTAAGCTCCATACAGAGCCATTAACCAAATAGAAGCTGCGCTAAGCCTTAACTCTAGCGCTTGCGGCGGCGATCGAGGTACACCGCCAATACAAGAATCGTACCCGTAACCACAATCTGCCATTCCTGCGGAACCGAAAGAATGCGTAGACCATTGGCCAGCACACTGATGACAAACGCGCCGATGATGGTCCCCAGGATGGAACCTTCACCACCGCTCAGAGAAGTACCACCAATCACTGCGGCCGCGATGGCATCCAGTTCATAGCCTGCCCCCAGCGCAGGCTGCGCGGAGTTGGCGATTTCCTGTTCGACATAGGCCAGTGTCTTGCCGGTTTGCAGGGAGATTTCGCCGCTGTCCGGTTTGAGTTCTGCGCGAATCAGGCGGAACAAGGTGGATTTGCCGCAGCCGTTTTTTCCTACCAGGCCGATGCGCTGATTCTGGAACGCCTGCAAATTCGCCTGCAGGAATAAGGGCGTGCCGCCCTGCAGGTAAGTCATATTCTGGATGTTAAGCATGGCGATATGATAACAGAGGGCTACGCTCATTTCCCCCTGGAGATACCCAACGAGAGGCTCAACAGAAAATCAATATGGCGGTTTTCAACACGCTGGATAGCGGGTTCTGTGTGGGCTGTTTGGAGCAGGCATTGCAGGCATAGGTAACGCCCTGGATATTTACCACGTTGACTCGACTGAGTTTTCTCCGTATAAACACCACAAAACAAAAGTCGCTCGAAATCAAATGCTCAACGCAGTTGTTTACGCCA
>JBGQGR010000325.1:0-4398 GCA_041497495.1 Anaerolineae bacterium
AAAGCGATCTCGGAGATGAATAAGGCCGGCACGAAAGATATTCCGAATAACGGCGATGTGAAAGGCTTGCAAGATTACGGCACAGCCTCGGTCATGGCCTATCAAAATTCGAGCGGCGGTCTGCCGACGCACAACTACGACACCGGCTTCTTCGATGAAAAGGCGGATGACATCACCGGCGAGAAGATGGCCGACACGATCTTGAAAGACAACGATACGTGCTATGCCTGCACGGTGCGCTGCAAACGCGTCGTCGAAACGGAATATAAAGGCACGCAGGTCGATCGGTTTTACGGCGGGCCGGAATACGAAACGCTGGCGACATTCGGATCGTACTGCAATGTGAACGATCTGAATGCGCTCGCGCTGGCTTCGCAGATGTGCGCGCAATATGGCGTGGACACGATCGGCACCGGCGCGACGATCGCGTTTGCGATGGATTTGTTCGAGCACGGCGTGATCACGACGAAAGACACCGGCGGCCTCGAATTAAAATTCGGCGACGCCGATGCCATGCTGGCGCTGTTGAAGCTGCTCGTGAACAAAGAAGGCTTCGGCGCGATCTTGGCACAGGGATCGGCTAAGGCCGCAAAGCAGATCGGTCGCGGCGCGGAAGAATACGTCGTCGCAATCAAAGGATCGGAATTGCCCGCGCACATGCCACAGGTCAAACGATCGCTCGAAGTGATCTACGCCGTGAATCCGTTCGGCGCGGATCATCAATCGAGCGAGCACGATCCGATGTATGCGCCAGCCAAAGAAGGTGAAGCGAATTTCTATCTGCCGCGCCTGGCGCTGCTCGGCCTCACGAATCCGCAGCGCGGCAAAGCGATGAATGCCGATAAGGTGAAGTACGCGTTCGAGACACAGAAAAATTATTCGTTCCTCGATACGGCGGATTTGTGCCAGTTCGTGTGGGGCCCGGCCTGGACCTTGTATGGTCCGCAGGAGATGGTCGATTTCATGAAAGCGGTTACCGGCTGGGATGTGACGCTCGACGAAGTGCAGCAAGTCGGCGAGCGGCGGATCAATATGATGCGCGCGTTCAATGCGCGTGAAGGCGTGGGCCGCGATAAGGATACGCTGCCCAAGAAATTGTTCAAGCCATTGACCGGCGGTCGATCCGACGGCCTTGCGCTGGCGAAAGAAGAATTCGAATCCGCGCTCGATATGTATTACGATCTCGCGGGCTGGGACAAAGCGACGGGCAAGCCGACGAAGGCGAAGTTGGCGGAGTTAGGGTTGGAGTGGGTTTAGTTTGTGACGAGTGATTAGTGATAAGTGAAGTGGGGCGATCAAATTTTGATCGCCCCATTTGCTTATTGCTTTATCTTATTACTTGATCCAAGTGAAACCAGCTGCATTGCTACCGAGGGCTTGGCGCAATTCGGAAATCGGACCGCCATCCAAGGGGATGTAATATATACCACGTGAGATGAGTGAGGGAGCAGTTGCGGCAATTGCCTCTGTGCCGTCCGGCGACCAAATAACTACTATGGTATAGATGCTGTCATCGGCCTTGAACTCGAAGAGGTCAGCCGGCAGATTGTTCAGCTTGTGTACGGTCTGCGTTTGCAGATCAAGTGTATATAGTCCCTGCACAGTTGAAGTGATTCCGGAAGTATCGACGGCAGCAAACATCAAACGTCCATCGGAAAGCTGCGTCAACGCCGTTGCTTTTATGCTCGATTCAAATCCAAGCGCAAAAGCAACATCGCGGATCAGCATGGAGTCTTGGGTTGGATCGAGATGCCAGACTTCGGCAGAAGGGAGAGCGGTATCAAAAGCTCTACTATCGCGAATGACCAGCAATCGATCATCTTGCAACCAGCTCAGTTCTATAACCGGCTCAACATATTGGAAAGAATCCTTCAATTCGGCAACACGGCCAGTTTGTATGTCTACAACACCAATTGAGCCTCCCTCGATCGGTGCGCTGATGCCCGTTAGGATATATCGTCCGCCTGGCGACAATGAGTAAGGATGAATGGCCAGCGCTTCGCCGCTAGTGGGAGTTGCTAATTCGTTTCGCGCGACACGGTGGCCTGGTTGGCCGGGTTGTGTCGACCACAATCCGGTTTTGCTATTCCACAAAATAGTTTGACTGTCTGGTAACCACCAAAACCGGGAACACGAGCACGATCCAAAGTCGAGTCTTTGCTTGGAGTCGGTTATTCGAACCGCATAGAGATGATCGGCAAGAAAGCCAAGCCATTCTCCGTCGGGCGAGAGCGATATTTCGCCACCACCGTAATTAGGCAATAGCGTTGTGATTTGTCGAGTTTTCATATCGAGCAATGCGATTTCGAAATAGGGGACATTCGGTTTCCCTCTGCGCTCAAACACAATTTTCTGACCATCAGTACTCACGGAGAATCTGCCTACACCCCCTACGGGCAAGCCGCCGCCAGCTGAAAAACTAATCGGGAAAAGGCCTTGTGATCCCGATGCGTTCGCAGGGCCAGTTAATATCTCGATCTTTCCGCTAAGATGATCCCAACGTTTCAGAGCGAAGTCATTGACAAAGACCAAGTCGTGACTGATTTTCGGCAAATGATCCAACCTGACAGACTGAATGGGAACGGTAGTTGGTGGAGCAGATAGAGTGGGTAGCGGCTGTGTTGGTGTCGGTAGCGGACTTGAATTGAAAATAGTTAGTTGAGGCGAAGCGAGCGGTAATAAAGTTTGTCGGGCAGGAGCACAAGCACCCAATGCACACAGTGCGAGCAAAGCAAGGATAAACTTCATAACCATCTTCCTTAGCCGAGTGTATGAATCATCTTCTTCCAATTAGCTTGACGCCCTTCAGATTTCGAAAGTTCCATAGACTCTTCAACACAAACAACGTCTGGTCATTCTAAGTATCGCCGCTTCAATTCCCAATATACTGCACCACGCGTTTGCTGTGCAACGGAGTCGAATCGTAATCAAAGTCAAAGGGCGGCATCAAGCCCGCGAGAAGCAAATGGGGCGATCGAATTTTGATCGCCCCACAGTTTTGTTTGTGTTGATCGAAGAGTGATCGGCGTGCGTGTGTATCCAGACGTGCATGTTCAGTTTGCAATCCGTGCTCCGGACATATTGCTCACTGTATCAATCCAGAATCTATTAAATCCGTTTCCATCTATTTTGGTTACAACTCGCGTTGGTCTACCCGTAGGATCGATTGATTCGTGAAGCCACCCGTTCCTCCAATCCAGTTTCAAGGGAATTTCTGTAATCTCTACTCCATTGTCCCAACCCACCGCAATGGCACAGGCAAGTGAGTCGTGCTGAAAGTTGATCGTGTCGCTTGGTAATTTACGGAAAGTCTTACCATACTTTTCTTCATAGTTCTCATCTTTGGCAAATGCCTCTGCTTGCCTCGCCAACAATTGTCCTAATGCGCCTGCATTTCTTAAGGTTCCCACGTATGCTCTGCGCAGCGAGGTTTCAGCGGTTACTGCAAGAGTGATAAGAGTTGGATTGGAATGTTCAATGACATATTGGGCTGATTGAACATCAACTTGGATGTTGTAATCATTGCCGTTGCCCCATTGCGGAAAGCCTTCTCTCGGCGGATAAACGTAACCACCCATTAGAAAGAGCGGGGACGTCTTCAGGATTCCCGGATATTGTTTCTCCAACAGATATAGATTCGTGAATGGGCCAATACCGACGATGGTTGCGCCTTGTTCAATGCTTCTCTTGAGAAGCAATAGAGCTTTGTCAAACGTGTTAGGTGAGGACGCGATACGTTCGCCCCAATAGACTTCTTCATTTGGAAAGATTTGCTTGTCGCGATAGTTTGTAACAGAAATGTCCGCGCCTGCCGCGACAGATACATTGTCCCTGTGTTCGAGGTTTAGGACATACCGCGCATACCCCGCTCTTTTGCCATTATCTTCTGCCACAGTAGTTATTGCAGTAATCTCAACGCCTGACAATCGAAGTAACATTGCTAAAGCACAAAGGTCGTCAATATCACCACCTAAATCAGTATCGAGATGTATCTTCAACGCCGAATTCTCCTAGTGTTAGAACGCAGCAGTGTGATTCGGCGGCGCGGCTAGGAATTCATAGATCACGACAGATAGCACCTTGATCACGCCACAAGTCCTATGTCAGAAGTCCAAGCAAGATCAACCTTTTATCGCTTCTGAAATCTGCTGTGAAGTCTAATCGAATCGCGATCAAAGTCAAATTTCGCGTCGAGTCCGCGAGAAGAAATTGCAACGACTGAATAAAGGTTGCTCGTATTTGACACCATGTCGATGACTTCGTGCTACAATTGTTGTTGAGGTCGAGTTGCAGCCCCCGGTATTAGAGACGCACCATAGGGAGGTGATGTGCTGAACGAACTCTTATGCAAGATCGAATTAACCGAACTGTTCACTGTGAAAACTAATCCAATCCACG
>JBGQGR010000326.1:0-4397 GCA_041497495.1 Anaerolineae bacterium
AACCGATTGGGTCTGCACGCCCGACCGGCTGCACTGTTTGTGCAGACGGCGGCACGTTTCAAGTCTGATATTTCGATCGCACGCGCATCATACGAAGCGAAGCGCGTGAATGCCAAGAGTATCAACGCGGTGGCTTCGTTTGGCGTGCGGCAGAATGAAGTGATCCGCATCTCGGCCGATGGTTCAGATGCGGCTGAAGCATTGTCGGCGTTGAAATCATTGATCGAAGCGAAGTTCGGCGAAGACCGCGAACCGATCGAGCCGGCACGCCCGATCGAGAGCAAGCCGATCGCACCCGCAGTCGCCGGAGAACTGATCGGAATTGCAGCCTCGCCCGGCATTGTGATCGGTCCCGCCGCGCCGATTCGATTTGCCGAACCCAAGATCGATCGGCACGCGATCGATGATCCGTCCGCTGAATGGAAACGTTTGGACGCGGCGCTCTCCGCCGTGCGAGCCGCTACGCAGCAACTACGCCTAAATGTGGCACGCGCGGCGAATGATTACGAAGCCGCGATCTTCGACGCCCATTTGATGTTTCTCGACGATCCAGAGTTGATCGAGGTTGCGCGGACGGCGATCTACACCGAGCGTATCAATGCCGAGGCCGCGTGGCGCACGGTGATTGATAGGTCGGTCACCGCGTTTGAAGCGATCGATGATCCATACCTGCGGGCGCGCGCGGCTGATGTGGCTGACATTGGCCGGCAGGTTCTGTCGCAGCTCAGCGGGCAAGTTTCGCGAATTGTATTGCCGCATGCAGGCATCTTGATCGCAGTCGATCTGGCGCCATCCGATACGGCGCGTCTCGATCGATCGAAGGTGCTGGGGATCTGTACCGAGCGCGGCAGCCCGACTTCGCACAGCGCCATCCTGGCGCGCACATTGGGCATTCCGGCGGTCGTCGGCTTGGGCGCCAGCATCATGAACGTTGCCGCGGGTGCATCGCTCATCATCGATGGGCAGAGCGGGCAAGTGTGGATCGATCCGTCAGCGGACTTGATCGCACAGTACACGACTCGCATGAAAGACTGGCAATCGGCGCGAGAGGTAACACGCCAATCAAGCACATCGCCAGCGATCACGCGTGACGGCCAATCGATCGAAGTGGTAGCGAACATCGGTAGTGTGACCGATGCGCGCGTGGCGATCGAGAATGGCGCGGATGGTGTCGGCTTGCTGCGGACTGAATTTCTGTTTCTCGATCGAAGCACGGCTCCGACTGAAGACGAACAGTATGCAGCCTATCGATCCATCGCCGAGGTGATGGGTCAGCGGCCGGTCATCGTTCGCACGCTCGATGTCGGCGGTGACAAACCGCTGCCGTATCTCGATCTGGGACGCGAAGAAAATCCGTTTTTGGGTCAGCGGGCTATTCGGTTGTGTTTGAATCGACCGGAACTTTTCAAAACGCAGTTGCGTGCTATCTTGCGCGCGTCAGTTGGTCACAACCTCAAGATCATGTTCCCGATGATCGCCGAAGTTTCCGAAGTGTGCCGCGCGCGCGAGTTATTGAATGACAGCCGCGCCGAATTGAAAGTCAAGAATATTCCCGTCGCCGACTTGATCGAGATCGGGATCATGGTCGAGATTCCGGCGGCAGCGTTGTTGGCTGAAGCGATTGCGCCCAAGATCGATTTCTTCAGCATTGGCACGAATGATCTCACTCAATACACGCTCGCCGCCGAGCGCGGCAATCGAAATGTGGCGCACTTGCAAGATGCTTTGCATCCGGCCGTCCTGCGCCAAATTCAAACTACCGTTCGAGCCGCACAAGTGGCGGGCAAGTGGGTAGGCGTGTGCGGCGAGCTGGCAGGCGATCCGTTGGCCGTGCCGATCTTGATCGGGTTAGGAGTGCGCGAACTCAGCATGGCTTCGGCCTCGATCCCACAGGCCAAACAGATCATCCGTGAGTGGACTCAATCGGACGCGGCGGCGCTGGCCGCCAAGGCCGTGAACTTAGCTAGCGCCGAAGCCGTCCGTCAGTTAGTTTCTTAAAGACACCTATTTTTAACGCAGGCTCAATCGAAATATGCGGTTGGGTCTGTTTGTTTTTAGTGCCCGTCGGCACCCGCCGGATCGATTGAGATCAATCGGTTACAGCCTAGTTACAAATTTGCATTTTGCGTAAAATCGAGTATATAATGAGCGTACGATCGGAACTTTCAAATTGGGGCAGCGTCTGATCGACAGACAATTATTGAAAAACAAAAGGAGCATAAGCATGCGCTACGCCAAACGAATTATCCCCTTGTTGCTGTTGCTGTCGTTGTTAGTCGCGCCCGTGGCCTCGGCCGCGCCGTTGCAATGGGGCGGCTATTGGTATCAGGTGCACTACGGCGACACATTGTCCAGGATCGGTTGGGCAACCGGTGTTAGTCCATATGCCATCGCCAGCGCGAATGGCTTATGGAATCCCAATTACATTTGGGTCGGCCAGTGGTTGTGGATTCCGGCGGCTTATACCCCGCCGCCCTCGCCCTATTCTGGTTGCGGTTATTGGCGGCACGTCTATGGTGGTGAGACGCTGTACTCCATCGCGTGGTCAACCGGCCACAGCGTCTGGTCGATTGCTTCGGCGAACGGCATCGCCAACATCAATTTGATCTACGCCGGCATGTCCCTGTTCATTCCGTGCTACTAATGTAAGTCAAGTTGCAACCGCCCTCGCTTGAATAGAGCGAGGGCGGTTTTATTTGTGGGACAAGTTGGCAACTTGTCATCCAGCGTACTAATTCCCCATTGGCCGATCAGCCCCGCGTGCTTATAATGAATTCATGCTGCGCTTGAGATTTGATCGATGGAAACTGCTGCGGGGGTTGGTGCTCATCCCGATTGTTTTAGCGGCGCTTAGCGGTCTGTCGCGCGCGCGGGCTGCCGTGCCGCATTTAGCCTATGGCTTTAATGTCGCCGCACAAGACTACACGCTTCTTTACAACATGGGTTTCGACTGGATTAAATACTACGACGTGCCGCCGATCGATCCGCCGCCCAGTTGGTCACACGTCTTGTTGCGCCTCACCGTCAACGCCCAATCGCATTCAAATCTCGCCGCCTTTCTTAGCGATTTGGACTACATACTGGTCTATGCCGATCACGTCGATGCGTATGAGATCGGCAACGAAGTCAATCTCGATGCGAATTACGGTTGGAACGCCCCGCCCAATGCCGATCGTTATAAAGTGGTCTTATGCGCGGCTTACGACAAGATCAAACAAGCCGACCCGGATGCCATTGTCGTCTCCGCCGGACTCGCGCCGACCGGTCGAGTGACCGGCAATTGGAATGGACATCCAGGCCATAACGGCGCGTATCAAGACGAACGCGAATTTCTCAAGGAGTTGCTTGATGCAGGCGGCGGCAGTTGTTTGGATGCTGTTGGCTATCACCCCTACGGCTTCAGCGCCGATTATGATGCCGTGCCGGATGTACCTTCAACCGATTCGCCGCGGAACTGCGTGAACGGCTTTTGTTTTCGCGGCGCGGAAAAAATCTACGAGATCATGCAAGCGAAAGGTCTGGCCGATAAAAAAATTTGGGCGACCGAATTTGGCTGGATCACCAATCCGCCCGACTACTGCAAGAATCAAGGCGAATGGTCGGGTCGTTTGTGGCAAATTGTCTCCGAACAAAAACAAGCCTCTAATCTTGTCGGCGCGTTTCAATACGCGGACGCGAACTGGCCGTGGATGGGCGGCATGTTTATCTTCAATCTCAACTTCAACACTTCACCTTACTATGATGAATGTGAGCAGATGCGCTTCTATGGCGTGCAGGACCGGCCGGCCGAAGCGGCCTTAACGAATATGCCCAAGTACAAAGCCGACCTCAGCGCCAAGTTAAAGAGCGTCAAATCGATCGATCTATTGATCCAGCAGACATGGCAGCCGATCACGTTGACCACTTCTCTCAACCTGACTAACTCAGGCTGGCAGTCCTTGATCTTTACCGCAACCGCCGACTCTTCCGCGAATGTGGTGCCGATCGATTTCGACGCGATGGGCACACTTAGCCCTACGACGCAAACTAATTTGCCATTGATCATCACCAGCACGGATCGATCGATCGGCCTGTATACGGGCACGCTCATGGTCGCGACCTCGATCGGCGCCCCGCGCACAGTCACCCTCAATCTGCGCGTGGCCGATCACGTTTACCAGGCTTATCTGCCGCTGATTTCAGTGAATAGCACCCCGTAGGTTGTCAACTTAATTTTGTCACAGACTCACAATTTTTGAGTTTTCGGCTGAGAGGAGTATAATATTCGCATCCTAAACCAGCCGAGGCGAAGAGCATGCCAGACGATATTGAGATTGTAGAGTGTCTTACCCCACAACAGCGCGATGAGTTCATCTTCTTTCAATGGGTTCCGTATAAAGGCAACAAATATTGGGTTC
>JBGQGR010000327.1:0-4395 GCA_041497495.1 Anaerolineae bacterium
CGGCGCGTCTTCGGTGTTCAGTGCTTCTGCGACGATGACGACGCGATCGGTCTCCGCGTCGTAACCCAGACCCATTTGCGCCACTTTGAATTCCGGTTCGAACGGCGGCGTCAAGGCGAGATCGCGCGGATCCACTCGATCGAGCTCAGTGCGATCGGGAAAGCGCTGCATCAACTCCTCCAAAAATTGATGGATACCCATCGACAACGCGCGGACTTGTTCTTTCTCGGTCTCGATCGTAACAGTGGTCAAGCCTTGACGCGCCTGAAGATAGAACACGCGCTGGCCCGGTTGGCCGATGGCGTCGGCGGTGATCGCTGAGACGGAGGTGAGTTCGATGTTATCAGTCATGCTGGGCCTATCGCGATCGAAATGGGCCGGTGTCGTTCAGCCGATTGATCCTCGCGCCGAACGGCCCCAGATCAATCACGCTGATTGAGGCCGGGCTGATGCCGATCCGTTGAAAATTGTCGAGCGCGATGCCGGAAAAAAAAGCGACGATCGATTTGATCACATCGCCGTGCGAGAACAAAGCCACCGTCTCTTTGGGATGCGCCATGGCGATCTTCTCGACGGTGGCAACGGCGCGCTGCTGCATCTCGCGCATCGATTCGCCGTTGGGAAAACGAAAGGCGCTGGGTGCCACTTGCACGATGCGCCATTCCTTTTTTTGCGACAAGACTTTCAATGACTTGCCAGCCCAGTCGCCGTAATCGACTTCGCCGAGTCCGCGCATTTTGAAAATCCGCAGACCGCGCGCTTTGGCTAACGGCTGCGCCGTCTCGATCGTGCGGTCCAGTGGGCTGGCATAGATCGCCGCGATCTTCAGCGGGGCCAAATGTTCGACGAGTTCCTGCGCCTGGCGTTGTCCGAGTTCGTTGAGATGCACATCCGGCAGCCAACCGGCGAGTTTTTTGTCGGCCCAATCGTTGTGGCCGTGACGGATGAGGAGTAGTCGGGTCATAGATGTGTGGTGAAGATTGTACCATACGGAAAGAATGACGAGTGGAGAGTGAAGAGTGAAAGCTAGTAAATGAAAAAGAAGTAGGCACAAAGCTTCAAATAAATCTTAGCGGCGCCTGCCCTGCCCGCTGTGTGCAGGGTTGAGCCTTCGTAGTTCCCCGCCTTAGTTTGTGCCGCACTGAATTTCAATCTGCGTATTCCATGACGCCTTTGCCGTCGCGCAGCATTACGCTCGATGTCGCTTCGGCCAAGGCGATCAATGCCGATGTCGCGTCGTTAAAAACGAGTGTCAGCGTCGCGCCCTTCTGCCGGATCGATTCAACGGTGTGATCTTTGAGCATGCCGATCGCGGCCGGCGTTGCCGGTGCGGAAGTTTTGATTTTCATGATCGATCCGTCAGCGAAGTGAACGCTCAGCAAGTTGTCTGCTTGCTCGATCGATTTTATCGTGCGACCGGCGAGGATCGGCGTGAGTTTCTTGTTGAGGGCCATTCGGGTTCCCTAAAACTTTGACAGCAACCTGAGCGATGAACTCGAAGAGGTCAGCGTGGAGTCGAGGGATGCTTGATCGTTACGGTTGTCCGATATACTTGATATATGTAGCGACCCAATCAGTAGCAATATCATGCTGGGCGGTGGCCAGATCGACTTGGCCGCTGCACACCAGGCCGTGCAGTTTGTTTTCGAGTTTATCCTTGACGTGCGCGTTCAGATCGGCGAAATAAGGCTCGGGATATAAATTCTTGATCGAATTCGAGCCGCCGAGTTCGAGGCTGATGATGTGATCGACTTCGTACGAGCCCGGCGCATGCGAGGTGATGCCGTATTCGGCGTAGACTTGATTCTTCACTGACTGCGGTACATCACGCACTTTGGCTGAATAACCGGGTACGCAGATGTCGTCTTTAGTCACATCGAGCGTATCACCGGGCGAGAGAACTGGATCGGGCAGATGCGCCGCGTGAGCCGGATCGCGCGTGATGTCGGAATTGACGTTGACTGGCCCGACGTTGGATCCATTATCCAGGCTCCCGAAGCAGCCCGTTGTAAGCAGCGCAATGATGAGCAGAGTAAATAAGCGTTTCATTGAAATACCCTTCTTGAAAGAAATTCGCTTGGCTTAGCGAATGCGCAATCACATATTGTGCCGCACATGCAGGATGTCACCATCTTTGACGACGTACTCTTTGCCTTCCAGGCGGAACTTGCCTTTAGTCTTAGCCTCGCTCATCCCGCCCAGATCGATCAAGTCCTGATAGCCCACGACTTCGGCTCGAATGAAGCCCTTTGCCAGATCGGTGTGAATCTCACCCGCGGCTTCGACGGCGAAAGCATTGCGCCGCACCGTCCAGGCGCGTACCTCGTCTTCGCCGACGGTGAAGAACGATTGCAGGCCGAGCAGATCGTACGACAGGCGGATGACTTTGCTGCGGCTCAATTCGGCGATGCCGTATTCTTTCATGAAGAGTTCAGCATCTTCGGGTGCGAGTTCGGCGATCTCGCGTTCGAGCCGGCCCCGTAAGGCGACGACCGCGCTGTGCTTGTGATCGTATTGAATCTCCGGCGCTGCGCTTTCATCGCCGATGTTGATTACGATCAGCAGCGGCTTGATCGTCAAGAAGCCATAACCGCGCAGAGCTTGAATTTCTTCGTGCGGCAGATCGAGGTCGCGCAGCGGCTTTTCGGCTTCCAGACATTCCTTCAAGCGCTCGAAGATCGCCTTCTCTTTCAGCGCCAACTCTTTATCTTTCGCGCCCTTGCTGATCGATTCCAGAATTTTTTCGTACCGGCGTTCGACCGCGCCCAGATCGTTGAGCAAGAATTCCGTGTCCAGAATGTTGATGTCACCAGCGGGATCAATCGGGCCTTCGTGCGGCACCGCAGGATCGTCGAATGATCGAACGACATGCACGAATGCATCCATCTGGCTTAGCTGATTGATAAACGGGCCGGGCAAGCCTTTTTGGGTGATGCCCTTATCGAGTCCGGCGATGTCCGCATAGGTGACGCGCGCGTAAATCGTTTTGCGCGGCTTGAACATCTTGCTCAAGATGTCCACGCGATCGTCCGGCACGGTCGCAATCGCCGTGTGAATTTCCAAGCGGCCAGCTGAAAACGCCGAAGCAGCTTTCTCGCCGCCCGCCAGCGCGTGAAAGATGGTGGTCTTGCCCGTTTGAGGTAATCCAATGATTCCGATTTGCATGCCGGTCATTATGCCCGATTCAATACGGATGGTCAAGCTTGCGTATGTATCCAGTCGATTCTATAATGGACATATCTGCAGAAGCATCCTGCGCCGAGCGGCCCACCGAATCGCATTGCGATTCGGGAATGGGCAGCGGAGCATCGAACCTGAAAAGATCGATGCGTCGTCGAAGGATCATTCAAGGCGATCTCTTATGCGCGCAAACACCTGGAAAATTTTTCTGGTCATGCTGTTATCCTCGATCGTCGGGGTAGCGCCCGCCGCGGCTCAGCTGCCCGGGCCGAATCCGCAGCTGACGATCACGGCTTCGCCGTTTCCGCTGATCGTCAATCAGAATGCGCGCATCACCATGGTGGCCTACAATGTCGGCACGGCCAATGCCGATAACATTGTCATCTCTAACGGCGTGCCGAATAACATGGGCATCATCGGCGTAGCGACTTCGCAAGGCGGGGCCAGCGTTTACAACTCGGCGGCGACGATCGACATTGGCACTCTCGCGCCCGGCCAAAGCGCCACGGTGTATCTGGATGTGTATGTCGTCCAAGCCAATCCCAGCGATACGCCGTTCAATGATTGCGCGGGCTTGACCTTCTATAATGGCACCGCTCGCTTATCCTGCCTGCCGCGCCAGTCGGCCATCGCTAAAACCCCGCGGGTGACTTCCCCCTTGCCCGCGAACGGTGCGCGCCCGATCGATAATCCCAATCGCGGACCGGTCTTGCTGCCAGTTGCAGGTGGAACGTTGATCAATCCGAGTGTGGTGTTGTGGGTGCTCGGTGGGGCGTCGATCGTGCTGGGGCGTTTATTGAAAAGAAAGAGCGAATGAGCGATTGCTTTTTCTCTCCTTTACTCCATCTCTCATTCCGTTTTTCCAATCCACTTCAACCACTCTGCTTCAAAATCTTCGTACTTCGTTTCCAAACTTCGCTCGATCGCTTCCGGCAATGACTGCGCCGGCTTCAGTGCTAATAAGAGACGCGGCACGCCGTCTGGCTTATATCGAAATTGGATGAAACCGATCATCGCATCTGCTTCGATCTTCATGGTGTCAAACATGCTGCTGTCCGGCGGCAGGTTCAACGGCCACGACCACAACGCCTTCAGCGGCACGAGCTGTGCGTCTTGCAGTTGATCGATGTAGGTCTGCTGCGATTGCCCAAGGTTGTTCTCATGCGCTGTTAGTCGGATCAACTGGTTAGTCCGATTGTCAATTACAAAGAATTC
>JBGQGR010000328.1:0-4382 GCA_041497495.1 Anaerolineae bacterium
CGAACGCGACTCCGAAGTCGGCACCCGCCTCGAGCGTCCTCGAGACGATGAACTCGCGGTTCTCGGGCAGGAGCGGGTTCGGTTCGTGGTTGGGAAAGCTCCCGTCGGGCTCGAAGTAGCAGCGGACGGCATCCACGGATAGCCGCTCGAGAACGGGCGGCAGCATCGCCCCGGCCATCCCGTTCGCCGCGTCGATGACCACTCGCATCGGCCTGATCGTCGGTAGGTCGACGAACGAGAGCACCTGCTCGACGTAAGCAGGGTAGATGTCCTCGCTCGTCACCGAGTGGGAACAGGCACACGATCGACGCAGCATCTTTTTGGGTTGTTACCGGCTCATGACCGCCAACATACTGGTGGCGGTCGACGAGCGACGGTTTCACGATGGCGAGTGGGTTTCCAGGCTGCTGCACCACTTTGCCAAGTATTACTTCGACGCGCTGGAACTGTTCAACTTACACAGTGAAGATACGCCGCAGGTCTGGCGGCTGGCGCACAATGCTGCGCGCCAGGAAAAGGTGATGACGCTGCAGCACCTGATGCTGGGCGTTAACGCCCACATCAACTACGATCTGGTCTTCACGCTGCACGACATGCTTGCCCCCGAATGGAATGATCTCTCGACCGAGCAGCGTCAACAGCGCTTGAACGATCACACGCTGGTCAACAAAATCATCGGCGAAACGATCGATACCGTTCAGGATCAGGTCATCGATCAACACTCGCCCTGGTTCAATCTAGTCGACAAGCTGCTCGGCCCAACTGACGAATGGTTGACCTCACACTTGATCGCACATTGGCGCAAAGAGGTCTGGACGAATGCTATGCAGTATATCGAACTCCAGGAACGACAGGCGCGTCTGGCCTTTCAGCAAAAGATCGAAGCCAGCGCCATGCGCCGCAGCAATGACTTCCTGGAATTAACCCCCTAACCGCTTCTTGTTTTACGTTGCAATCGTTTAGCGCCCGAACCCATCAAAGATTTCGACAAACGATGTCTAGCATCGGAGCCAAGCATGTCTGATCTTATTCTCTACAACGCCAACATCTACACGATCGATCCGGCGAAGCCTACGGCCAGCGCGATCACGATCCGCGACAACAAGATTCTCGCGCTCGGCGACGATCAATCGATGCGAAGTCTGCTGCCCACCGCCGAATCGATCGATCTCGGCGGCCGCTGCGTGATCCCCGGCCTGATCGATGCGCATCTGCATTGGGAATGGGTCTCGCTCGGCTTGAAGAACATCGATTGCGAAACGCCGACGTTGGCTGAATTGCTGCGTCGCGTGGTTGAGCGCGTCCGCATCACACCGCCTGACGGTACGTGGATTCGCGGTCACGGCTGGAATCAAAACGTGTGGGGCGGAACATTTCCAACAAAGACCGATCTCGATCGAGTTGCGCCCAATCATCCGGTCTATCTCACGGCGAAGAGCGGGCATGCCGGACTTGCAAACTCGATCGCATTGAAGTTAGGCAATGTCACTTCGACGACACCGAATCCAACTCACGGCGAGATCATTCGAGATGAACGCGGCGAACCGACCGGTGTCTTCTTCGAAGACGCGATGGAGTTGATCACGAAGAAGATTCCAAAAGCGACAGCGCAAGAAGTTGCAAACGCAATGCACGACGCGATCCCACACGCGCACAAAGTTGGGCTCACGGGTGTACAAGATTTCGACGGCACGCGCGCACTCCAAGCGTGGCAAATTCTTAAAGAGAACGATCAACTCAATCTGCGTGTGAGCAAAACGATTCCGGTCTATTTGCTCGATCACGCGATCGCGCTGGGGATCCGATCGGGCTTCGGGGACAACTGGCTGCGCATCAACGGCGTCAAGACTTTTGCCGATGGTGCGCTCGGTCCGCGCACCGCGCTGATGATCGAGCCATATATTGGCGAACCAAACAATCGCGGTATCGCCGTCACCGACAAAGAAGAGATGTTTGAGAATGTGCGCAAGGCCAGCGCGGCCGGCTTGTCATCAACCATTCACGCGATCGGCGACAAAGCGAATCATGATGTGCTCGATGTGTACACCGAAGTCCGCAAAG
The DNA here is from genome assembly GCA_041497495.1 of Anaerolineae bacterium. Lineage (GTDB taxonomy): Bacteria > Chloroflexota > Anaerolineae > Fen-1058 > Fen-1058 > JBGQGR01. The sequence continues at coordinate 2,062 of JBGQGR010000328.1, forward strand.
AAGAGGCGCAGCGTGGCGAATCGAGATTGCGGCATCGCATCGAGCATGTGCAGTTGCTGCATCCCGATGATTTCAATCGACTCGGTCTGTTGAAATTGATCGCATCGATGCAGCCGATCCACGCGACGAGCGATATGCTAATCGCCGAAAAACATTGGGGCCTTCGGAGAAGCGCGGGAGGATATTCTTGGCGCACACAGTTGATCGCAGGCGCGATGTTGGCTTTTGGTTCTGATGCACCGGTCGAGTCATTCAATCCACTCCTTGGAATCCATGCCGCCGTGACGCGCCGCCGCGCCGATGGATCGCCGAATGCCGTCGGTTGGTATCCCGATCAGAAACTCAGTGTAACTGAAGCGGTTCATGGCTTCACCTTAGGTGCGGCCTACGCTTCATACGAAGAGAAGATCAAAGGATCGTTGACGGCCGGTAAGTTGGCTGATCTCGTGGTGCTTGATCAAGTTATTTTTATAATCGAGCCGATGGAGATTCTGAATACGAAAGTCGAAGCGACGATGATCGATGGAAAGTTTGTCTGGCGGAACTTCTAAATGAATTACCCGTTCTCACATCACGTTAGCTTTGACGATCGTGGCCGCTTGCGATCGGAGCAGCGATTGTCCATTCCACCCAGCGATCTGCCGGATGGCTTCACGCTTGACATTCAGTTGGCCGAACAGTTGAACTAAGATTATTTCGCTACGGTTGATCGATTGACGCGGAAGATGTATCACCCGATCATTACCGATCACAACATCCACGTTCGGATCCCGCTCTGTGGCAATATCCTAATCTTTGATGACTAACAGATCGATGTCACTGATCAAAAAGCGGAAGTCGTCTGGCATATTCGCGGCGGCTTCATGCTCGCCTGTAAGATCGAGGACGGCGGCCCCTTGATCATCGGCGCCAAACGGAATGAACATCAACTCGTACTTTACACTCGCATCGAAGGTTACACCAGTCGCATCATCGGCCTGTTCGGTTTAAGACTTTGCATCCTGTCTTATCGCTTAACGCAGGGTGTCTCTCACACCTATCTCACGCGCCGATTTCTCCAAAACATCGCGCGTATCCTCACCGGCAAATGATATAATCTCGGCACAATCTTCCCGCACCGAGTTAAAACCTTGAACCTCATCGATCTCATTCACACCCGCCGATCGATCCGGCGGTATCGCGATCAACCTGTCTCCATCGAATTAATCGATCAACTGCTTGAAGCGGCCAGTTGGGCGCCCTCGGCGCACAACCGACAGCCGTGGCGCTTCGTCGTCATCTCCACGCCCGAAGTGAAACAGCATCTGGCCACAGTGATGGGCGAACGCTTGCGCACCGATCGGCATAAAGACGGCGATGCCTACACAGCGATCGATCGCGATGTCGCTCGCTCGCACGATCGGATAGTCTCGGCTCCGATCGTGATCGTCGCCTGTTTATCGATGCTGGATATGGATCGCTACCCTGACGATCGACGCGCGATGGCGGAACGCACGATGGCGATTCAAGGCGTCGCCATGTCGATGCAGAACATGTTGCTCACTGCGCACGATCTCGGCCTGGGTGCATGTTGGATGTGCGCCCCGCTCTTCTGCCCCGATATAGCTCGATCGGTTTTGGATCTGCCGATCGATTGGGAAGCGCAAGCCTTGATCACGATCGGTTATCCGATCGAGCAGGGCCAGCCCAAAGATCGCATCGACATCAAACAAAAAACAATTTACCGCTGAAAACCCACACCCTAACCCTCCCCCAACAATTCGGGAGAGGGAATTGGAGACTGAATGAACATCGTAGCACTCGCTGGCGGCGTCGGCGGCGCGAAGTTGGCGCATGGATTAATGCTTACCCCTACCTTAGCCCTCCCCCGACAAGTCGGGAGAGGAAATTTAACTATCATCGTCAACACGGGCGATGATTTTGAATTGTACGGCTTGCACATCTCACCCGATCTCGACACGGTCACTTACACACTGGCCGGTCTAGCCAATCCCGACACAGGCTGGGGCCTCGCCGGAGATACGTTTCAATTTCTTGATGCGATGCAAAAATTAAGTGCGCAGACTTGGTTCCGCATTGGCGATCGCGATCTCGCCACTCACCTTCACCGCACCGATCTGCGGCGTCAAGGCCAGACGCTCACTGAAGCGACGCAACTCATAACTCGATCGCTTAACATCGCCCCGACGATCTTGCCGATGACCGACGATCGCTTTCGAACGGTGCTGAACACCGATCATGGCCGCCTCGAATTTCAAGAATACTTTGTGCATCGACAGTGGCAGCCGCGCATCCAATCGATCGAGTTTGACGGCGCTTTA
>JBGQGR010000329.1:0-4377 GCA_041497495.1 Anaerolineae bacterium
AGCCGCGGCCTCGGCCTACGGCGACATCCACCGGACCGTTGGCCTTCACAGGTACGGGTGTCTACGTGGCGAACTGCCGATTTACACCGACGACCGATAAGCCTGGCAAGATTGTGATCCAGATCTCGCTCGAGGTGACGGGCGGCAACGGGGTATATCAATATTTTGATAACGATGGAAAACAGTGGCCGACCAAGTTCATCGATGTGCCCGGCGAGAGAGGCACGCCCTTGATCGGGAAAGTCAAAGTCACTTCGGGGGGTGGGCAATCGATTGAGAAGGAATACGACATCGGCTTCAGCGATTTGACTTGCTCGTAAAGATGACAGGTAGGGGCAGGCCTCGTGCCTGCCCTTATATTTTGGCGGCAACAACCCATTCGCTTCGCCCAGGTCGCTTCGCAGGAGTTGCCCCTACGCAACGCCCTCAAAAAATTCCTGCTCGATCTCGATCGCTGGCGGATATTGATCACAGCGCATGTAAGCCGCCAATGCCGGATATACTTCGCGCAAGATTTCGTACAGGCGAATGGCAATGCGCCGATAAGAGAAATGACCCGTCGGGCCGCCACGCAAATAACAGAAATGGAAAGCCTCGCGCAGATTCATCGTCATCAGCACGCGCCGATTGAAAGCGTTGGGCACGATGTACGCCGCTTCATTCGGAAATTCGACGGCGAGCGTGTGATAGGCATCGATCGCAGCCTGCATTGCATGAGTGTATCGATCGAGATAGCCCGCGGCCGCGATCGCTTTGGGCGTCGCATATCCCAGATCGACGGTGAGCGGCTGCGCGGTTTGGGTCATCATCCGATGACGCTTCACATCGAAATACGCACCTTGATCCATGACGCACTCCACGATCAAAGTGGTGTGTTCCAACTCGCGCAGCGGTGTATCGAAATCACCACGCCCGCTCAAAGCGGTGTCGATGATCTTCGCACAGTCTTCATTTGATAATGAGCGCGCGCGGCTGAGTTCTTCGGCGTAATTCGCTCCACTGCCTCGATACAAATACGCCGCAACGAATTTGACTTCGGCCTCTCGATCGTAATCAATCAGTTGAACGCTATCAGAGCTTGTTTGCTGATGCTGGCTTTTGGCTTCTGTGTTCTGATATTCTTTAATCAAATACTCGCTGGCATTGGCGTACTTCAACAGCGTTGGCGCTTCGGCCTGAGCAACCTGTTTCACTTCTAAACCGATCGCGCGCGCTTCGGCCAAGGGCTGCGACAACATCTTCGTGATAGCGTGTTCCAGCACACGCGCATTCGCCGTCATGCCGACATTCGCGAGTGTGGCCATCGGCAGCAGGAAGCGGCAGTTGTCGATCCACTTGCTGCGAATGCGGCCATCATATTTCTTTTCGCTTTCGTCGGGCTTGCGCGGATATTTTTGATGAATGACTTCTTTTACCGGATCGATGCTGTCGAAGTAAGTGTCGAATAACAAATGGATCGTATCTTCGTACAACTTCGCATACTTCGATGAAGCGATGGCGGCAGGCGTGAAGAATGCATCACGATCAAACACTTGATAGCGCGTCGATTTTTCGGTGTACGATGCTAGTCGATTGCTCTCCAGCTGCTCAACGGCCAAACGCGAAACATTTTCAAGCGCCAGATGCAGCACGGCATGTTCGGCGACGCTGGCATGGCCGTAACCGACGACCCACTTTTCATTAAACTCCGCTGATTTTTCGTCCGTCAAGCCGGCGGCGATCTCGCGGAACGATTCGGGCGATCGGCTGGTCTTGGCGAACGCTACGGCGATCACTTCAGGACTGAGTTCTTTGGGGTTGAGAAGATAGATGTCGCGTTGTTTCATAATTTCAAACTCCTAATTCTCAATAATCACGACATCGTGGACACTGGATCGCTCACGACATCGTGGACAGTCTAATGCTTAACTTCAATCACGACATCGTAGACATTTAGGCCATACTGCCTCCCACAGGAGGCAGTATGGACACTCAAACAACAGAACAAGCAGTACGACGCGAAGTAGTGCGACGGCGGTTGGAAGGTGAACGCCGATGCGATATTTGTGCGGACTTGAATCGTAGTCCGGCTTGGTTTAGTAAATGGTGGACGGTATACCGGCATAATCCGCACACTGATTTTTCGGATATGCCGCGTGCGCCGCACACTTCGCCGCAAGCGATAGCGCAACCCGTGATTGAAGCGGTGGTCTCGGCACGAAAAATCTTGGAGGCGGCGAATACCGTCGAGACGCGCTACGGCTTCATCGGCGCGGCCAGCATTCAAACCCACTTGGACCGACTGGGGATTACGCCGCTGCCGAGCGAGCCGACCATTCAACGCATCTTGGTGGACGCTGGCTTGACTCATCCCTTGGGCGCGGGCAGTGACACGGCCTATTATCCGTGGCCGATCGCTTGGGAAGTAAATGCGCTTCAGGCGACCGACATCATCACTCGCCATTTGCGTGGGGGTGAAGAAATCGAAAACTTTCATACCATCGATCTGTTTAGTCACGCGGTGCATATGACGCGCGAGTTGGACAAGACCAGTGCGACCAGTCGTCGCCATCTGCTGAAAACATGGGCTAAACTGGGCTTGCCATACCTTCAACAATTCGATAATGATGATGTGTTTCGGGGCGGGCACACGCATCCGCGTGTGATCGGTCAGATCGTGCGATTGTGTTTGTTGTGCGGCATCGAACCCTTCTTCACGCCGATCTATGAAGCGAAACGCAACCATCAGATCGAAACCTTTCATGGTTTGTGGCTGCGGGGCTTCTGGTCGCGTCACAAATTCGCGAATCGCGAAGAAGTTGATCAAGAAGTCCCACTCTACGATCGTTGGTATCACACGGTCTATCGACCGCCGGAATTGGAGGGATCTACCCCGGCTCAAATGCGACGCGGTGTCCCGATTAAGCGCTTGACGCCTGACTTGCAACGCTTGATTCCGTTGGAGCATTTGCCAATTACAGCAGGGCGTGTGCATATCATGCGCAAAGTTAAGAGCGACGGCGAAGTCTCGTTCTTGAATGAAAGTTGGCCAGTGGGTTCGAAGTGGATCGGCGAATATGTACGTGCCACCATCAACACGGCCCAACAAACCGTGACCTTCTGGCATCAAGCCGATGCGCAAGCAGTCTGGCACTTGATCAAAACCCGTCAATTCCGATTGAAAGAAAGTGTCCATGACTTGCTGCCCGCGTTCCGTCGAAAATGTCTACGATGTCGTGATTGCTGGCCCGGTTAGCTGAAGGCCAAAAAAGTGTCTACGATGTCGTGATTATTGAGACCTAATGCTTAATGCACACTGCACAATTCCAAATTATGCCTTAAGCATTGTGTATTATGCATTCGTCAATAATTCTCTCGTCTGTGCGATGTCGACCTTCATCTGCGCGATCAATTCATTTAACGACGCAAACTTTTCTTCGTTGCGTAATCGCGCCACAAAATCCAACGCAATATTCAAGCCATACAAGTCTTTGTCAAAATCGAGCAGATATGCTTCGATCGTGCGAATCCGGCTGTCAGTCACGGTAGGCCGCACGCCGATGCTGACCGCGGCGCGATGTCGAATGTGCCCGACCCACGCCCAACACGCATAGATGCCGTTGGCCGGAATGGCATGCGCCGGCCACACCTCGAGATTGGCCGTCGGCACACCGATCGTTCGACCGCGTCCGTCGCCTTTCACCACACGACCGCTCAATCGAAAGGGACGGCCTAGCCATTTCGCCGCATGCGTCACATCGCCCGCACGCAGCACCTTGCGAATGTTACTGCTGCTAATGACGTCACCGCCATTTGTCATGGATTCGATCACATGCATGTCATAGTCACGCTCTTTTCCTAAACTTGTCAAGAAATCGGCGTTGCCTTCGCGGGTGTGGCCTAAGGCGAAGTCATGACCGATCCACAGTTCACGCATATGCAAATGTTGGATCAAGCCCTCCACAAAATCAGCCGCGCGCGTTTTTGAAGTTTCAACCGTGAAGGGGAGTTCAACTAACAGATCGACGCCGGCGTGGTTAATCTCCACCAATTTCTCTTCGGGTGACGTTAAGTAGAAAGGTTCGGCGCGGCCCAACACAATGCTGGGATGCGGAAAAAATGTCACCACCACCGACGCGCGATTGGCGCTCTGCGCGGATTCGCGCACGCTGTCGATCAACTTGCGATGGCCGATGTGCACCCCATCGAACGAGCCGATGGTGACGACGGATTCTTCGGTGAGTTGAGCTTCTTGAAGATCGTGAATGAGTCGCATGAGCCTATTATAAACCTGACAGGTCTTTAAGGCCTGTCAGGTTATTGCTTGAAGACTTTATTCGCCCGCCAAATATTTTTCTTGGGATCAAACATCAACAGCGCAATCAAGTTGCCGTGCTC
>JBGQGR010000330.1:0-4370 GCA_041497495.1 Anaerolineae bacterium
CATTCATGTAATATGAACCCAAGGCCGCGCCATCGGCCAACTTCACATTGCCGAAGAACGTGCCGAGTTCGCTGACATCCAAGTCTTTATCGAAAACTGTTTCGCCATTCGGACTGGTGATCGTCAAGTGCACCGATCGGACATTTGCCAGACTGTATTTCACGTCGCGTTCGGCGCGCAGGATGCCTTTGAAGTCCACCGATTGTCCCGGTCGATAGATCGGTCGATCGGTGTAGATATAGGTAGTGTAATTTCCGACTTGCCCCGGATAATACGGCGGCGGCGCAGGCGGCAAACCAAAATCATATTGCGAGATGCCGCTGCTCCACTGAGACGCCACTCCCGCGAACGGCGCTTGCGATACGACACTCCACACACTGTAAGGCTCACCACTCAGCTTCACGCGCACGACGCCTTGTGCATCCGTCGTGCCCGTCGCAACTACAACCACTTGACCGCTCGTGTTGTTGCCATAGAACGTCAACGGCACGCCCGCGACCGGCTCACCTGATTTGTAATCGGTGGCCCACACCAGTGCTTCACCGGGCGAAACTTTGAGCGTGAGCTGGATGTTGCTCACCACCATAAAGTGCTGATGAATTCGATAGGCACCGTTGTTGTTGTCTTTCGGCAACTGCGGCGAGTCGTACCATAGCAGATATAAGCCGGGGTCAAGTCGTCCGCCGCCTTCAACCAGATCGATCAACGTCGCATCGATCGCGTTGAGCTTGGACTCGATCGGCTGCGACCACGATCGGATCAGCTGCGCTGACGCGGGCGGCTGATAATTCGAATCGTATAAGCCGTATGACGAAAGATCATCCAGCGGCAAGCGATAGAGTTTGAAATCGACTGTGTTAATGTTCGTGTGAATCACATACACGCGCGCCGGATCATAAGCGTTGTACGTCGCCATGACATCGGGCACATGCAAGTGCACATCAGGCGGCAGATCACTCGTGTGGAAGTGAACGTCGAACGCTTCATGCGTTTCATTGCCATACGGGTCCTTAATACCGGGCGTGATCTTCACTTCATAATCGGTGCTGGGTTCTGCGCCGAAACTGATCACGAAGTTGTGACCGTATGAATCAAAATACGTATAGACTTGCGTCGGCGACAGCGGCGGCGTAAAGGTGACATGCGCCATCACCGAATCGGGATCGATGATCGTATTGAATTGAAGCGTGAATGGCGAATACGGATTGACGTTGCGATCGCCATCGCTTGGAATTGTTCCGATCAATTTAGGCAGCGGCACGGTATGGAAGATCGAGGTGTAAGTGTCGAGCATCCCGTTACCGCCTGATCGGCCGGTCAAGCCTGCCGAAACTTTGACAATATAGATCGTGTCATAATCGAGCCGCGCGGTCGGTGAAACGGTCAACGTCTCACTCAACACATCGAAGTTAAGCGCTGCGTTTTTGCCATCGGATGAAGTCACCGTAACGTGCTGCTTCGCTGAATCCAAATTGATCGGTTGATTGAACTCGACGACGATTGGTGTTTCGATCGGCACGTCGTTGGCTTGATTGTTCGGCGTGATATACACGACCTTGGGAGGGTTCACCGCGAATTGCCAGCTGTAATCGGCTGGCAGTGGATTGCCGTCGGTATCCACCAACGGGCGACCACTTGGGGTCGCCCCGACTTTCGCATCGATGATCGTTCCGCCGGGCAAAGGTTGCGCGGGATGAAACACATAGATCGATGTGTTGAGCCATTCGCCTGAACCCTCGATCGGTTGGCCGTTGACTGATAAACTCACTGGCTGTGGAAAATCTTTTTGCGCATCGAGGTTAGTCAACGGCACAACGGGCCGATTGAAGATCACAGTGATCGATGAAGCAGGCTCGGCATCCGCAGTCGACGGCGCAGGAATGACTTGCGCCACTTCGAGATAACCGGCGGTCGCGAAACGGAATTGATAGGCTTGATTCAGCGGCGCGCCCTGCTGATCTTTCGCACGCTGATCGAGCACCACATCGTAGAGATTGCCTCGTGCCAGCTGCTGATCGGGCTTGAAGACAACCGTCTGATCGTTCTGCCAAGTGAAGGTGCCTTTCGTCGAGGGATAAACTTGGAAAGCCGACTCCACTGCCGATCGATCCATCGCGCGATCGAACACGAGTTGAATCGATCCGTCGGGCCGCGCTTCTTCGCCGGGCGCGGGCAATTGATCGACTACGATCGGCGAGATCACGCTATCGGGTACGGGCGTATAACCCGGTCGAGGTTTGGTCGGCACTGGTGTAGGCTGCGGTGTCGGCGTCAACGTCGGTAACAGCAACGCGATCTGCGTGCCGCTCGGCGTGATGTTAAATGAAGGCGTTGAAGTGATCGGCGGCGTGGGTGGTTGCTGCTGTGATAACAGCAATAAGAGTGCGCCAAGTCCAGCGACGAGTCCGGCGCCAATCATCAGCGGGCGTTTGTTGCTCATGGAGTCCTCCGGCATGGGACAAGATTACATCTTACCCGACAGTGTGGGTTGGCAGTAAGACGCTGTAAATGTAAAAGAAGTTCCAGCCAGTGACAACATCGAATGAAGAAATCAACGAATCAAAAAGTAAACTGATTGGTTCCTTCCACACTTCGCTGTTGTGCCTTGAAAACGATTATAATACGAATCAGTCGATTGCACGTCACAGGAATGGTGATGAGAAAAATGATCACCTTCGACGAAGATTCAGTCCGCTTCACCGTGCGCATCGTCGGCATCGCGCTCGATCGAGATCGCGTGCTGATCCATCGCACCGACGACATGAATTTTTGGGCACTGCCTGGCGGCCGCGCTGAACTGCTGGAACCGTCGCCTGAAACGCTCCGCCGTGAGATGCAAGAAGAACTGGAGACCGACGTCACGGTCGAGCGATTGGTGTGGATCGCCGAAAACTTCTTTGAACTCGACGGAAAATCGTTCCACGAACTCGGCTTCTACTATTTGATGAGCCTGCCGATCGATTCGGCGCTGTGGAACAAGACCGAAACATTTTTCGGCCACGAAGGCGCAATGAGGATCATCTTTGAATGGCATCCGATCGCCGATCTCGAAAACATCGTGCTGTACCCGACATTCCTACGCACGGGTTTGAAATCGATGCCGCGTGAAACCACCCACATCGTTCACACCGACAGCAAATGATGAACGCAAATCCGTTGCGAGTATGTATTGATGTGTCTGCGGCCGTGCATCGCCGCGCAGGTCTCGGTCGATACGCGCAGGAATTGGTCAAGGGCTTGGTCGATCTCGGTAGGGGCGAGGTGACCTCGCCCCAATTGTCTGTGTTCTATCATCAGCGTGGCGAAGCGATCCTCGAGCCACCGATCGATCAACTGCCTCGACTGACTACACGCTTGTCCGTTCGACCGTGGCGCTTGATCACCGCGCTGGCTTACTTCACAAACATCGGCATGGATCGATCGTTTGGATCGGCGGATGTCTTCCATGCTACCGAACATTTATTGCCGCGCTTGAAACGCATCCGATCGGTCTTCACGCTGCACGATCTGATCTTCCAGTTCGATCCGGCTTCGCACAAGCCGTTGAACATCGCCTTCCTCAAAACGATGATGCCCAGGTTCCTCAAACACGCGCAGGCGATCATCGCCGTCAGTGAATCGACCAAGCGCGATGCGATCCGTTTATATGGCGTGCCTGCAAGTAAGATCCAAGTCATCTATGAGGGCGTCGATCCCAAGTTCGCGCCGATTACTGCCCCTCAACGGTTATCTGATGTCCGCCGGAAGTACGAACTTCCAGATCGATTCATGCTGCACCTCGGCACGATCGAGCCGCGCAAGAATTTGCCGTTGCTATTTGATGTTGCCAAGGAATTAGATCAACCGTTAGTGGTTGCTGGTAAACTCGGTTGGTTGACCGATACGATCTTAGCCAAAGTGAAGGAACTTGGCATTGAAGATCGTGTTCACTTCACCGGCTTCATCGTTGATGAAGACTTGCCCGCTCTCATTTCATGCGCGTCCTTAGTGGCGATGCCATCCAAATACGAAGGCTTCGGTCTGCCCGTCCTCGAAGCGCTGGCCTGCGGCGTGCCCGTCATCGCCTCCAACACGTCGAGCCTGCCTGAAGTCGGCGGCGATGCGGCATTGTATGCTTGGCCGGACGACATTCGATCTTGGATTGCGTTGATCGATCGCGTACTGAGTGATGAAGAGCTGCGAGCATCGATGATCGATCGGGGTTTACGGCAAGCCCAGAAATTTCGCTGGATCGATACGGCACGTCGAACGGCGGAAATCTATCGGACGGCTGGAGGAATACGATAATGTCAAATAGAAAGATCAAGCCACTCCAGCTCGAAGTTGTGACAGATTATCTCGATCCTATACTTGTACGGCAAGGCTTCGCG
>JBGQGR010000331.1:0-4369 GCA_041497495.1 Anaerolineae bacterium
CAAAGTGGGCATTAAGCACGGATCCATCTTATAATGGTGCGCCTTTGACCGTTATACCCGGTGTCGGCGTAGCGAAAGACGTGGAACCGGATAACGCCACGTCGAATGGCACTGTGACCTACACCATTACGATTGTCAATATATCGGGTCAGACGATCAATAACATCCGCATCACCGATACACTGCCGACGGGCTTTACCTTTGCGGGCTACGTCAGCGGTGATTTGCCGATCCTCTTTACTCCCCAGGTGATTTGGTCGCCCGGCTCGATGGCGAATGGCACAACAAAAGTATTAGTTTTCCGGGCGCACATTGCAAACAATCAAACATCCGGCACATACTACAATCGCGTCACCGTCACAGCGGATAACATCTCGATCGCGCCGACCGGCGATGTCGCGCCGGTTATCGTACAAGGCATACCCTCTTTGGTGATGAGCAAATCAGCGGCTCCGAGCGCTGTCGCGGTTGGTCATGAGGTCACTTATACTCTCAACCTCTTCAACCCTGATGTAAGTTTTACGGTGACCGCACGACTGACTGACACTTTACCGGCCGGTTTCAGTTTTGCAGGCATGCTGAGCGGCAGCGCGCCAGTAATTACTTCGCCTCAAGTGATCTGGACCAATTTTCAGGTCGGACCCAATGCGTCAAAACAATTAATTTTCAAGGTGTTGGTCGCCCCCACTACGGCTGACGGCACTTACTACAATCAACTCGACGGCTCATCAAGCCAAACAGTCTTCCAGAGTACTGGCGCCACTGCGCCCGTGCTGGTTGTAGCCTCACCCAAGTTTGATGTGCAAGTATCAAAAACCGACAACGCGTATACCAATACTCTCGGCGGAACGCGCGTGTATACCATCCATTACACTAATACACTCAACACCTTAAACCTGATCGCTCGGAATGTTGTAGTGACTGATACTTTTGATCCGGTCGATTATCTGATCGCCGATGCGCCGGGTTGGACTCTTGCAGCACCGGGCATATACACTCAATCGATCGGTAATCTACCGGCTGGCGCAACAGGTTGGGTTACTCTGGCCTTGCAAGTCGATCCCGGCATACCATCCGATTATTTGATTGTGACGAATACAGCCCAAATCAGGGCAGACGCTCCACTGAATGTGCCGGAAGCGATCGAGCAACCGGCGAGCAACAACACCGCGATCGATGTAGATACGATTCGCGGCGCAGACATTGCAGTCCTTGGTCTCACTTATACGCCAGCCAGCTTGCATCAAAACAGCCTGATCACGGTTGTCGTTACACTACAGAATCAAGGTATTGATCCGGTGATAGGCCCTGATGGAATGAGTTGGTTCAGCACTGACCTGTACGTAAAGCCACTGGGTGATCCTCCGCCTTCTGGGCCAGACGATCGCTACTTGGGCCTCTGCCCCGTGATCACGGATTATTGTCCATCGACCGCCCGTTGGAGTTTACACAAAGACTTGAATTCAGGGCTGGCGCCCGGTGAAGTAGGCACACTGACTTATCATTATGTGTTGCCGACTGTTGGTACACAATGGTTGTATGCTCAGGCTGATCCTTACTGGGGGCTGCCCGCTACAACGACCTTCGGTACACCCGATCATGGCCGCATCTTTGAGCGCAACGAAATCAACAACATCTTCGGCCCGGTAGCGATCAATGTGAATGCTAATGTCTATCTGCCGATCGTGTTGCGCAACTATTAGTGACTGACACACGTGTTAGGGTGAGATCACTCATCGTTTTTGTTGTACTCTCTGCGATAGTGATAGCTCTTTACGTCGGAGTGGCCGGCCTCAGCGGCCACTCTGGCTATCCATTGGATGATGCGTGGATCCATCAAACCTACGCGCGCAACTGGGCGGAGACCGGTCAGTTAGCCTACGTCGTCGGTCAACCCAGCGCCGGATCGACTTCGCCGCTGTGGACATTCTTGATCAGCATGGCGTATCGTTTGCGGATCGATCCGCATATCTGGACATTGCTGCTTGGCGCGATATGCCTCGCGTTGAGTGCCTGGCTATTATCACGCATTGCCGATCGAATGCTGCCCCAGCGAAAAATTATCGCATGGTGTGTTGGCTTGGCCTGTCTATTTGAATGGCACATGATCTGGGCGGCGGCGTCTGGCATGGAAACGATGCTGTTCATTGCAATGGCACTGCTCATCATCGAACGGTCGATGGCCGGTGCGCGTAGTTGGTCGATGGGCGTCTTCGGCGGATTGATGATCTTGACCAGACCGGAAGGTCTCGTGTTGATCGGTTTAGCGGCGCTGGTTCTCCTAACCCGATCGATTAACGGCGGCCCCAAAGAATTTTTGATTACACTTTTCGCTGCACTGATCGTCATTGCGCCGGGTGCGTTGATCAACTTCCAAGCCAGCGGAACTTTTTTCCCAAATACGTTCTATGCCAAGCAGCAAGAGTATGCTGAATTAATGAGCAGCGCAACGATCTGGCTGAGCAGCATTGCCAGTATGATCATCGCGCCGTTGGCGGGCGGTCAAGTGCTGGTGCTGCCCGGCTTAGTTTATTGGATTGTCAAGCGCCGATCGATGCTTCGAGACAAATCGCAGTGGCCGCACTGGCTGCCGCTGGTCTGGATCGGCGTGCACATCAGCGTGTATGCTTTGCGCTTGCCGGTGGCTTATCAACATGGCCGCTATCTCATGCCGATCATCCCGATCGTGTTGCTGTACGGCATAGTGGGCAGCTCGATCGCGCTGGATCGCCGATCGGGTTCAGCTAAGTCTAATCGATGGATCAAATTGCTCGCCCCGGCGCTGATCGGATCGATCGCCATCAGCTTGATCGCTTTTGTGCCGATTGGCGCGGCGGCGTATGCGGCCGATGTGTCGATCATCGACGCTGAAATGGTGCAAGTGGCACACTGGCTGTCAGCCAACACGCCGCCGGATGCGTTGATCGCCGCACATGATATCGGGGCCATCGGATATTTCGCGCGCCGGCCGTTGATCGATCTCGCCGGGCTTATCTCGCCGGAAGTAATTCCATTTATGCGAGATGAAGACCGCCTGCGGCAGTTAATCGAAGCGCGTCATGCAAGTTATCTGGTGACATTTCCTGATTGGTATCCGCACTTGCCGGACGCGCTTGGGTTCGTGCCGATGTTTCAGGGCAGCTCGCCATTCAGCGCGCAGCATTTGACGGTCTATGTTGCGCGTTAGCCCTGCGCGTTGGCTTGCATCTGCTATCCATCTTTGGTATACTGCCCTCATCACCTTCACCACCTTGCTTTGAGGCTGACGCATGCCAAAGGTTTCAGTTTTAATCGTCGACGATCACCAGATCTTTCGCCAAGGTCTGCGAGATGCCATGTCGCTGGACAAAGAGATTCAAGTCGTCGGCGAAGCATCGACCGGCGAAGCGGCGCTGCAAATGGTGCGGGAATTGTCGCCGCGCGTGGTGATCATGGATGTCAATTTGCCGGGCGGCATGAATGGTTTGCAAGTCGTGCAGCGCATGCGTAAGGAAGCTCCGGGCGTGCGCACGCTGGTGCTGACGGCCTACGACGACGAAGAGCAATTATTTCACGCGATTCGCGGCGGAGCGCAAGCTTATTTCTCCAAAGATGTCAGTCCGGATCGAATTATTGAAGTGGTGCACGAAGTCAGCCAGGGGCGGTATGTGATCGCCAACAAGGTGATGGATGAAGAGCAGGTCGCTCCATGGTTATTGCATGCCAGTGAGCGTTTTGGTCAGGCGGGTGGCGAGACAGGCGATGAGACGCTGGTGCCTCTATCGCCGCGCGAGATGGAAATATTGCAGCATATTACACGCGGCATGGCCAACAAAACGATCGCGCATAAGCTGGGCATCAGTCATCAAACGGTGAAGAACCATATGACCTCGATCCTGCGCAAGCTGGATGTGGAAGATCGTACGCAGGCAGCCATTTACGCGATTCGACATGGTTGGGTGCGTCTGCAGGACACGCAGGCCGACCCCGATCACCTGCAAGATTGAACAGGAGCATTAAGTTTGGCCAACCCAAAGCGACCGGGCAAACAAGCGATGACGCCGGCTCAACAGCTGGTCGACACGACCCGCATCGATCTTGAGCAAGCGCAAAAGGAGCTTAAAGAGATCGATTTACTTATTCAGCAGACGAGCTCTGAAGTTGATCGCTTGGAACAGCGTAATGCACAGGCAGTCAACCATCTAAAGCAATTGGAGGCGACGCTGGACACCGTGCCACGCGTTGATCTCCAAGCTGCTTATACCGCGACGCAAGAAGCCCAAAAACGCATGTTGCTCATGCGCGGCCAGCTGGAAAAATTACAAAGCGATCAGCACAATCTGGACCGTCACATCAATTCTCTGCGGCAGACCGCTGAAGCACTGCAACA
>JBGQGR010000332.1:0-4363 GCA_041497495.1 Anaerolineae bacterium
GCGGTCCACGGCAGCGCGCCCCAATTCAAGGGGCAGGACAAGCTCAATCCCACCGCGCTCATCCTCAGCTCCGCGCTGATGCTGGAGCACCTGAACGAGCACCGCGCGGCCGACCGGATACAGAAGGCCGTGCTCCGGGTCATCGAAGAGGCGAAGACCGTGACGTTCGACCTGGGCGGCACCGCGTCGACCACCCAGATCACCGGATCGCCGCGTTTGAAGACGAGCGTGAATGAGGCTGAAACAATTCCCCACGCGGCCAACCCGATCAAACTGATCAGCAAGATGATCGCAGCCGAGAACCAATTCGCGCGCGAGAAGTCTGCGCCGAACAGTGCGCCGAGGATCAACTGCGCCAACACCAACAGCGTGCCTTCGATCAACAAGAAGAGCGCCGGGCCAAGCAGCGCCAATCGAGTTGAAGTGGCCGTCGAGAGCAGCGGCTCCAATGTGCCCAATAACATTTCTTCACGCAGCGTTTCGGCAAACGTGCGCAGTCCGGCGTCGAGATACCGCGAGAACGTGCCGCCGATCAAGAGAAAGGTAAAGTAGCTGCTGCCTTCCACTTGCTGCACGCCCGATCGCTTGAAGAGTTGATCGAGGACATAGCAGAACAGCACCGAGATGAACATCGCCAAATATCGTCCGGCAAAGTCCAATCGATAGGAGGCCGTTTGCGCCCAGCCCTGTGCGAAGAAAGCAGAAAGTTTTGCCAAGCGATTACTCTCGCGTGAAATGTTTGATGATGTCGCGCAGCGAGCCGTCATCCACGCGCCGATAAGTTTCGACGCGCCCGCCGCACTCGCCTACGATCTGCAGCACCTGTAACCACACGCCGGAAGTTTCAGCGTTCAGCGTGACATCAAACGCCGTGAAGGTGATCCCGCGCGAAATTTCAGTGACTGCGTCGATGCTGCTCAACGCGCGCCACTGCTGCGCGATCCGATCTGCATCACCCTGCACTTCAATCCGATAGATCGCCCGGCGCGGAACGTGCACGCTTAGTTCTTGCGGCGTCCCGATCGCTTTGAGCTGCCCATCGGCCAGAATCGCTACTCGATCGCAGAAATTATCCATTTCATATAACTCGTGGCTGATGAATACGATTGTTTTGTGCTGCCGTCCGACGAGTTCCTGTTTGATCAGCGCTTTGACGAAATCGGCAGTCTGCACATCCATGCTCTTCGTCGGCTCATCTAGAAAAACGATCGGCGGATCGTGCACCAACGCGCGCGCCATATTCAAGCGCTGCTTTTGTCCGGTTGATAGCGATTGAAACGGCACATCGGCCTTAGCGGTGAGATTGAATAGATCGAGCACGCGCTCGATCGCGGCAGCGATCTTCGAGCGCGGCACATTTTGTAGCGCTGCATAGAATGCTAGATTCTGGTGGCACGTCAAGCGCCCGTAAAACGATCGCTCGTCGCTGGCGACTAAGCCGATCGCACTCCGCACTTTCAATTCATCGCGCACTATGTCGAACCCGTTGACGGTGGCCCGGCCATGCGTCGGCGTCAGCAGTGTGGCTAACATGCGGACGAGTGTGCTCTTGCCTGCGCCGTTCGATCCGAACAAGCCGAACAGTTCGCCGCGCTCCACATCGAACGATACGTCGCGCACGGCCGGCACTGCGCGGCCATACGACGTGTATGTTTTGACTAAATGATCGAGGTGAATCACAGAGTCCATAAGTTAGTTAGGCACCGTCATTGCTTCGCTTCGCTGACAAAGACGCGCGGATTTCAATATTGTCCAATCGCACCACTCTGTTTCAAATAACGCGTCGTTCCGCGCAAAAAAATGATCGCCAGCGGCAACAATACTGCCGTGAACAGCAGCAGCGCGAACACATCCGGCCACAGATTGATCAAGGTACTGCCATTCAATAACGCGCCGCGCAGTCCGTGCAGTCCATAGGTGAATGGCAAAGCAGCTGAAATGATCTGCATCGCCGCTGGCAGAGCTGTGATCGGAAAGAATACGCCGCTGAACACATAGGAAATCGCGCCGATCGTCCAGTTGATCGGATCGCGTCGCTTGTACCGCAGTGTCAGCGCGGCTGAAATCACGCCCAAACACGACAGGCACACGACCAATAAGATCGTCAACACTATCGCCGACAACCAATTCGCGTGTCCAAAATCAGCACCGAAGAGTACGCCCATGATCAACTGTGCGAAGACGAGCAACGTGCCTTCGCTGAGAATGAACAATGACGGACTAATCAATGCCAGCGTTGTCGAAGTGGCGGTTGAGAGCAGCGGCTCGATCGTGCCGAGCAGCATTTCCTCGCGCAGCGTATCGGCCAATGTGCGCATGGCAATTTCGACGTACTTTGAGAACGCGCCGCCGATCAGGACAAAAGTGAAGTAATCGACGCCCGGCGACACGCTGACTTGATGGCGCGCAAATAACTGCGCCAGAAAAAAATAAAAGAACACCGAGACAAACGCGGCCACGTAGCGCGCCGCAAAGTTCAGTTTATACGATCGCGCCAAGTGCAAGCCGTGTTGAAAAAATGCCAGCAGTTTTAAATTCGTCATGCGACCTCATTCGAGTGCGCGCGCTTATTGAACGCGATCACGCTGAGCGCGATCAAACTAAGCCACGCACCGGACACGCCCCACAAATGCAGCGGCTCGGGCGCAATGCTCAATGTGGTCAGCCAAGTTTCCGCCAACCCGCTGCTAGAAATTTGCGCGTACACCGGATAAGTCCATTTGTTGTAAAACGGTTCATCGAACCCGAGGCTAAACGATCGATAACTGCCGTCGGCAGCAAAGTCAGTGCCGCGCAGCACTTGATGCTTCAAGCTGACGCCTTCGCCTGAAAATATATCGATCGATAACACTGGCGAATCGATCGTTGGAATATTTGCGGCGCGTGCGTCAAAATGAAGTTCGTATACGCCGATGGTCAAGTCGGTCAAGCTCGACGTTTGCACCACAACGCCGCCCAGACCGATCGGGGTGTGCCAAGCCGATCGGTTGTGATCGCTCACCACTTCTGCAGCATCGATCGCGCCTGCATTTGGATCGATATAAGCCCCGGCACTCATCGCGGGCAGCCAGCGCCATAGATCGATCGAAGTTTGGCGATCATAGAATAACACGATCGATTCGCGATACCCCCACAGGCCGGGCGAGTTGATCAGCATGACTGTGTTTAAGACCGCAATGGCGAACGTGATGATCGCCAATGCGCGAAATGCGATATGCCGTAGATAAATCAAGGCCAAGGCCAGCGGCGCGGCGAGCAGCGGCAAGCCGACCACGAGATAGCGCGCGGAAATTTCCCAGCCGACCCAGAAGCCGCCCCAGGCGACGGCGGACAGATACGCGATCAATAGCGGCGCTAAGATCGCAATGCCCGACCAGCGCAGGCGGCGCCACAACCACGGCAGGCCGATCAACGCGATGATGTACACCGGCGAATAGATCAACACGCCGCGTTGTTGATCGAGCCACCAGCCGATCAAGCCGCGCAGAATGCGCTCGATAGCGATGCCTTGAAAACCAAGCGGGATCGATCCGGTGTTGAAATCGATCGCGCCAGCTGTTCCACCGCTCAGCCATGCATTCACCACAAAGTAACCGATCAGCGAACCGATTATCACGCCGATCGAGATCAATAGCTGCTTGCGGATTGATCTCTCACGCCAAATTTTCCACGCTAACAAGAACAATGCGATCGGAATGAAGCGCGCGGAGAGCCATGGCAATACGGCAAGGGCAATCGCACTGATAGCTGCTGGCACGATGAGTGATGAGTAATGACTGATGAGTTGCCGCACCGTCCAGATCACGATGAGCGCGCCGATCATTTCGGGATATACCAAGTAGGCATACACCGACAATATCGGCGTTAAGAGCAGTATGAGCCAAGTCAACGTAGCGGCAACTTGATGGCTTGTGACTTCATAAGCGAGCCAGTAAACATTCACTCCGACGAATGCGGCGATGATCGCCAAGAAGATGATGACGCCGGCGCGACCGCCCAAGGCATACGCCGGCGCGATCAAGATCGACAGGCCGATATCGTGCGATAAATACGATCGGCCGTCCGCGCCGAGGCGAACATGTGGATCGATCGGCAAATCGTAGAAGGCGCGGTAATCGCCCTGTGCGTAATTGTTGGCCAGATCGAGATCGCCGTCATGAACTAAACTATACGCGGCCAGCAAGTAGTGCGGTTCATCGCCAACGGGCGTCCAGTTCGATAGAACGTAGGGCACGGGCAGCAGCGTGACGATCAGCGATAGGATCAAGATCAGCCAGCGCGGTTGCAGCAGATTGATGCGTGATGCGTGATGCGTGATGGTGTCTTTCATAATGATGAGTTAGTGAAAGCAGCCTGCCTTACA
>JBGQGR010000333.1:0-4354 GCA_041497495.1 Anaerolineae bacterium
ATCGCTCAATCAATCCATGTTGTTGCAAAAACTCACCGAAGGCCACCAACAAGCCGTGCTCGGTGTTGGCTACCGGCCAGTCCGAAGAAATTGTGTTCACAGGCGATCCCTCCGCGAAGGAGGATACTCGCCTTCGGTCCGCCGTGCAAAATTACATCCGATTTAACGATTTGCCGCCTGATTGCGCAAAACTTACGCTAGCGAAACGATGTTGCAAAAAGCCGTTAGAGTTGCTGCTCAAAAATCAGGCCTGACCAAACGCATTGGGCCGCATACCTTTCGGCATTGCTTCGCTACGCATTTGCTGGAGAGCGGTTATGATATTCGCACCGTTCAGGAATTGCTAGGCCACAAAGATGTCAAGACCACGATGATCTACACGCACGTCCTTCAGCGGGGCGGCTTGGCGGTGCGCAGTCCGCTCGATGCCTGATTATGGTATAGTCTTGCCCATTCAAGGAGTAAGTGATGCGTAAACGTTGGGGCGTGCTAATTGCTTTCATTGTCATTGGCCTGATCGCGTTCATCATCGGCGGACCGCCGCTGATCAGTTTCCTGACCGATCAAGCGCGGGTGCAAGCATGGATCACAAGTTACGGCGCGTTAGGTCCGTTGGTCTTGATCGGGATGATTATTCTTCAGACAGTGCTATCGATCTCGCCGATCAGTTTGCTGGCGGCGGCGTCCGCATACGTGTTTGGCTTTTGGGGCGGCGTGATTTATTCGGGCATCGGTATGGCGCTCGGTTCATCGCTCAATATGATCTTGGGCCGCAAGTTGGGCCGACCGTTCGTTGAGAAGTTGATCGATCCGAAAGCGATCGACACGTTCGATCGATTCAATCAGCAGCGCGGGCCGTTGTTTTACTTCATCGTCTTTGTCATGCCGTGGGTGCCCGATGATTTAGCCTGTTACTCGATCGGTTTGTCGCGCTTGCCGCTGCGACTGATGAGCGTGCTGGCGGCGATCGGCCGCTTACCCAGCGTTATTGTACAAGCGTGGCTAGTGACGAATGCGAACACGCTCCCGCCGCAAGTGATCATCGGCGTTGTCGTCGGCGGGATCATCTTAGCGTTGGGATTCTATCGGCATCACCGCAAACTGGAAACGTGGGTGATCGATCTGGCGGCACGGCTCAATCGCAAAACATCGATCGATGAAGAAGTGTAATCGATAAAAAACTTCCGAGGTCTAGGTGACTTCGGAAGTCCGTGTTTTAGCGTGTGGCGATGATCCGCTTATCGATCTCGCCGACCATTTGTTGATGGGCGATCCACCAATTTTGATTCATCTGCTCGTTTAGTTCCTCGACCGACTTGCCTTGCTGTTCGACCCACGTGTAATACTTCAGGTTGTGCCACTGCTTGCGCATTTCCGTCGTGCCTTCGTGAATCCAATCGGTTTTCTGGCTCAAGAAGATGCTATCCAAGCGCGCCAGCGCTTCAGCGCGATCCATCTGGCCGTAAGTATCGGTCACGTCACTCATCACCGAATGATAACGGTCGATCGCGTCGGTGCAGATGGTAACGATCACATCGTTCTGGCCGAAGCCGTAATGCTTGGCGGTCTTGATCGCGCCGAGGACATTGCATACGCCGCTAATGCCGAAGATCGTCGAGAGTTGTTTGACTTTCGCTTCCGGCACGCCGTGATCGTTTAGTAACTGCATGCCCGGCTCTTCCGTCAACATCTGCAAGCCTTTCTTGCATTCGATGTCGTCGAGGCACATGATCGCGTCCATGTTCATGACGTTGTGGATCCACGTCACGTGCTTGTCGCCGATGCCTTGAATGTCGTGCGAACCGTAGCCGTTGTTGTACAACGTCGGGCATTGGGTAGGTTCAAGGCCGACGATCTTGTGATCGGGGAAAGCCTGCTTCAAGCGATCGCCCGCCGCGATCGTTCCGGCGCTGCCCATCGCGCTGCAGTACGCTGCGATCGTTCCATCGCCGATGCCTTGCTTGTGCAGCACATCGGCGAGTTCGACGATGGTGTTCCCGGTGACATGATAGTGGAAGCGATAGTTGCCCATCACTTCAAACTGATTCAGGATGCGTGTGTTCGGATCCATCGCTAGTTCGTGCGTCTTGTCGTAAATCTCTTTGACGTTGCTCTCCGAGCCAACGGTCTTGATGATCGATGCGCCGAATGATTCGATCATTTGAAAGCGTTCTTTGCTCATGCCCTGCGGCAGCACGACGATCGATTTCGTGCCGACGCGGCCGCCAACCCACGCGCCGCCGATGCCGTAATTGCCCGTGCTCGGCCACACGACGGTGTGCTTCGCCGGGTCGACTTCGCCGAACAAAATTTTTTCGACCAAGACCGAATACGCCGCACCAACTTTGTGCGCGCCGGTGGGGAAATCGCGGCCATACAGCACCACGATCGGCGCAGCGACACCCGTCAGTTGCCTGGGCAGCACTTCATACTTGATTTGATCATCAGTGCCGCGCCAGGTGATGTTGTAAAGATTGATCGGATTGAGTGGATCGTCCTTCAGCGCTTTCACTGCTTGCGCGCGCACTCTCGGATCGATCTTGTTCGGGTGCAGCATTTCTTCAAAAGTTGGACCGAGGATTGCATTTGTTTTGCTAGACATGATTTACTCCGTTTGGAATTGGATATTACAGATTGGAGATTGGAAAATGGAAGTTAGATGTTGGAAGTTGAAGTTTGGTCCTTGGTCGTGGGTCAGTCTCCTGCGATTGCGACTATCGCGCGAAAGGTGTTGTAGGCCGACAAAATAGTTGTGCTTTGAAATTCGATCCGCGTGCCGCTCAGGCGATGGGTGCCGGGAATTCGCAACGCCCGATCGATGTGGCCGGTATGCGCGAACTCGACGACGACCTGGAGTGGCGGCGTAAAGGTGAATAGTGCAGGGCGCTGCTTGATCGCGCGAGCAGCCGCTTCACGGATCATTTGATGCGCCTCATTGATTGATAAACACTCCGCCGCCAAACGTCCGACGGCCGATTTGACAGCCACCGTTTCGATTTTGCCCAGCAGATCGATCGCTTCGTCGCAGGCGGCTCGATCGCCGCTGACAAAAACGATCGGCACATTGAGCGATCCGCACACTGCGGCATTGAAGCCAATCTCGCCGATCTCTCGATCGTTGATCGAGAGAAACCGCACTCGGTCTGACCACGTGTGATCGAGAATGGCATTCGGCGTGCCTGATCTAGCGTGGTAGCCGATGAACAGCGCGACATCTGAATTTTGCACGCCATCGACCATCGACAATGGCGCAGGCGAACCGGTGATCAACTTTGCGCGTGGATCAAGTTTCTCCATCAAGATGTTGCTGCCTTCATAATGTCCATCGACGACAATAACTTGATCGGCGCCGCCGTTGAATGCACCTTCGATCGCTGCATTGGCTTCATCGGTCATGATCGATCGAAAACGGGCGTACTCCGATCGATTGGGCGTGACGTGATCCCAGTGAGTCACGCCACTGATGCCTTCCATGTCAACTGAGATGAGCACGCGCATGAGAATCAGAGTTTCATTACATCGCCGTCGTCCGGCACAACTATTTCGCCGGAGAAAAATTCTGCGGCCTCGGCGGTCAGCACGCGGCGGTGATCACTGTGCAAGCGACTGAGATGAACTAACGCCAACTGTTTTACGCGCGCACGCGCGGCGATCTGCCCCGCCATCCGCGCATCCGAATGAAAATAAAAGGTTGGATCTTGATCGGGTTCGAGTGTCGCGCTGAATGATGCTTCGTGAATTAGCAGATCGGCGTCCTGGGCTAAGTCTACGACACTCTCCGAAGGGGCAGTGTCCGCCGAAAAAGCAATCGAATAATTGCGATCTAGAAAATCGAGCCGCAGACCCATCACTGGCATGTACGGTGGCCCCAGCACCAATTGCGTGGTGATGCGCAGCCTATCGGTGAGCATATGCGCTTGGCGCTGGCCTTCGATCAATTCGATCCAGTTGAAAGATTTGAGCGTGTCCAGCGATTCGGGGAAGGTCAAGCTCTGAATGGTGGTGACGGCGGCGCGCACCGCGGCCGTCGCCAAAATTTTGAGCGGCAGCTGGCGCGGAATAAACTTGGACACCAGCGCAATCTGCGGCAGGCCCAAAACGTGATCGGCATGACCGTGCGACAGATACAGCGCATCGACCGAGGTGGGCTCAATGCCCGCGCGCTGCAGGCCGTTGAAGATAGTCGGGCCGGCATCGGCGAGAAATAAAAAATTGTCAGTGCGAACGGTGAAAGCGGTGTTGCCTCGGTCAGCCGGCGGAATCGCCGCGCCAGTGCCAATAAATGTTAGCTCGATCACACCCAAGCCTTTGAAGGAAGATAGTATTCAATAAAACGGCTGCCAATGATACGATC
>JBGQGR010000334.1:0-4333 GCA_041497495.1 Anaerolineae bacterium
AGAGCCATAAGATTTTAACTTATTGAAACACGCTTGACATCAAACCGGCATAATCACGAAGCGTCCATAAGCAACGATAGCCGCCATGATCAGCAGCATAACGTTATAGACGATGTTAGGCCATTCGTGACGTCTGAAGTGAAAGACCACGGCGCCGATCATATCGATCATGAATCCGATTGCAGCCAGAGGCGTGAGCCACGGCAAAATATTCATCAGCATCGGCAGGATTAAACCGACCGCGCCGAGGATTTCAACCACACCGATAAAGCGGCGAAGGCCGATCGGAATAGCAACGATATACTGCATACCCTTACGAGATCCATCAAGTAAGGCCTTGGGCGGAGAAATCATCATTCGCCCATGCAGTCCAAACTGAAGTGCCAATAAGACTTGCAAAACCCATAGAACAATATTCATCTCAATCTCCAGTCAAAAGTGTTTTCAAAATACGATCTTCAGTACCTATTCATACCGTAACGCTTCGATCGGCCTCAGTCCGGCCGCTCGATTCGCCGGATAAATCCCGAAGAAGAGCCCGACTGCTGAAGAAAAACCAAAGGCCAGCAAGATCGACTCAAGCGAGACACGGGTCGTAATCACACCTGTCAGGTTTACCAAACCTGCAAGGCCCGACCCGATCAGAATGCCGATGATGCCCCCGATAAGTGAGAGCGTCACCGTTTCAGTCAAGAACTGATACAGAATGTCCTGCCGGCGCGCGCCGATCGCTTTGCGCAGCCCGATCTCTTTTGTGCGCTCAGTCACCGAGACCAGCATGATGTTCATGACGCCAATGCCGCCTACGACCAGAGAGATAGCCGAGATCGCTCCCAGAAATACCGTCATGATCCCGGTGATCGTGGCGGTCGCGGTAAGCAGATCGGTTTGCGAGACTGCCGTGAAGTCATTGTCGTCACTGGCCTTCAGCTTGTGAGCCTGCCGCAAGGCATCGTCGACTGCGTTGACCGCCGTATCGATACTGTTTTCATCGATAGCGGAAACCTCAATCATACTGACGAGGCGATCGCCGCCAACCACTGCCTCAGCACCGAACAGCTTCGTATAGGCCGTGATCAGTGGCACGTACGCGGCTGCATCTTGCGTAAAGCCAAAGCCTCCGCCGCCCTTTGACTTCAATACACCAACGACTGTGAACAACACACCATCGATCTTGATCGGCTGCCCGATCGGATCAACTGCACCGAACAGATCGGTCGCCGTCTGCGATCCTAGAACTACGACGCGCGCTCTGTCACTCGCATCGCTGGCATCGAGGAAGCGCCCGCGAGCAACATCCTCGGTGTGAATGAGACCGTAATCGGGCACCACACCCGTCACGGGTACACTGGCTTGATTCCCCTGATTGGTGAGACGCAGATTCGATCGATACTGCGGTGCCACCACCGCTACGCCCGGTAAATCCGTGAGCTGGCTTGCATCGTTCAAGGTGAGGTGGGCGAGAGTGTTGATCTGAGCCGGCCCACTGCTACTGGGCTTACCGGCAATGATCGAAATCAAGTTGGAGCCTAGCCCTTGAACCTGACCCGCGATCGCCGATTGCGCGCCTGTCCCGATCGCTAGTAGCGCTATCACCGATGAGACACCGATGACGATACCCAACATCGTCAAGCTCGTTCGCAGTTTATTGGCGATCAACGCCCGAAAAGCGTTTCGAACATTTTGAGCGAGATTAAGTCTCATGCTGTCACCACCCCATCGCTGAGTTTGATCACGCGCTGCGCATTCGCCGCGATCGACGGATCGTGCGTGACGAAGATCACGGTAATGCCACGTGTGCGATGTAATTCGCTAAACAACGTCATGATCTCTTTGCCCGTCTTCGAGTCGAGGTTACCCGTCGGTTCGTCGGCCAGCAAAATGGATGGCTCGCTGACCAACGCCCGTGCGATCGCTACGCGCTGCTGTTGCCCGCCCGATAATTCGTTGGGCCGATGACCCATTCGATCTTGCAACCCGACGGCCTCCAAAGCCGATTGGGCTCTTTCGCGCCGATGATTGTGGTTCGAATACAGTAATGGCAATTCAACGTTCTCCAACGCACTGGTGCGCGCCAGCAAATTGAACTGCTGGAACACAAATCCAATTTTTTGATTGCGCACTGCCGCTAATTGATCATCGTTCATCTGATCAACGTCGATACCATCCAGTCGAAACTTCCCGCTGGTAGGTGAGTCGAGGCAACCGAGGATCGCCATCAATGTGCTCTTGCCCGATCCCGATGGGCCAGTGATCGCCACCCATTCCCCGTTGTGAATCGTCAGACTCACGCCGTTCAACGCGCGCACTTCGGTTTCGCCCATCTTATAAATTTTTGTGACCTGTTCAATTTCAATCATGTTCGCTTCTCCCGTTCATTGTCCACCAAAGAAACCAGTCGCCTTGCGTGGCGCAACGGTGATGCTGACTTGATCACCATCTTTCAGATCACCCGCGACTTCCACTTGCGAGCCTTCAGTGAGACCAAGTGTGACGTTCACGCGATGTGAGTTGATTTGCTGCCCAGTCTGATCGATCACTTCAACGTATGATCCGCCGATCGGATCACTGTGAACCGCCGACAGCGGCACGCTCAACACATCGGCGTGAGTCGCCTGGATGATTCGCACGTTGGTCGTCATGTACAGTCGCAGCGGCACAGTGCTTGGATCAAGATCGATCTGGACGTTGTAGTTGATCACGCCCTGCACAAGTGCGCCAGATGGATCGATCCGCGCCACCTTGCCTGTGAGCGTGACGCCGGGCAAACCATCAAGCGTAATTTCGGTTTTTTGGCCGGACTGTACTTTCGCAATCTCAGTTTCATCAACTAGCACATTGACATGATATTGGCTCGTGTCCGCCAAGTCGATCAACACACCGGTACTCGCTGCGCCGATGCTACCATTGACCTTCGTCACAATTCCAGCAAAGGGTGCAACGATCTCGGCATCGGCCAACTTCAGCTGCGTCTGCTGCAACTTCAAGCGTGCCTGCTCTAGCTGGGCTTGAGCAGCCATGATGGTTGCGTTGCTGGGCGCCAGCAGGTTGTCTAGATTCGCCTTGGCCTGTGCCACCTGCGACTGCGCCGAAGTGATCGGGCCGCTGTTGATATTGCCTTTGGCTAAGTTGCAGCTAGCCTGCGCCACAGCATAAAAGGCTTGGGCATCCGACAAAGCCTTCACAACCGATTTATAGGGTCCCCAATCACTGTTCAAGTAATTTTGTGCTTGATGATCATTCGCCAATCGATCGTACGCGGCCTGAGCGCGACCGAGCGCAGTCTTGGCTTGCGTATAGCTCGCGCAGTTCACCGTCACTTGCTGCTGGCTCAGACCCGATTGTTGCAACGCTGCCGCATAAGCTGCTTGTGCGCCGGACAACGCAGCTTGCGTCGAAGTCACGGTTACCGGATCCGGTATCAGCGTCTGGCTGTAAGTCGCTTGCTGAATGATCAACGCCTGCTCATCTTGTTGGCGTTGCAATTCCAACGCGGCGGTGTTCAACTTTGCCAACACATCGCCTTGCTTAACGCGATCGCCAACCTTCACGTTGATCTGTACCACCGTCCCTAATCCACCAAAGTTCAAACTAAGCGCGTTCTGCGGCTCAATGCTGCCCGATGATTGGACAATGGCCGATAGAGTTGTGCGCTTCACTTGTCCCATTTGCGTAGTCGTTAGACTAGCAGCCTGTGTATTGGCTCCTCGGGCTGAGGTCATCACAATCGCCCCGACAACAATCAGCGCCACCACCGCGACAACTATCCATCTCTTTTGTATACGTGTTTTCTTCGTCATCCTCGCCTCACTCATACTCGATCATCCTGTTTCTTATACATTCGCTATCCACCAAACGGGCTAAAGCCCTTCGGGCGAGTGACTTGGTCGATAAGGATTTGTTCACCGGCCTGAAGATCGCCCGACACTTCTGTAAGTTTGCCTTCGGTCAGGCCGGTCTTCACCGTGACATTGTGCTGCGCGTTTTTTTGATCGATCACAATCACGAACTGCGAACCATCCGCAGCCGATCGAATAGCGCCGCTCGGTACGGCCAACACGTTGGCGTGCGACTCGCCCAGAATTCGGGTGTTCGTAGTCATGTCAAGCTTGATCGGTGCCGTGGTCGGATCGAGATCGATCTGTACATTGAAATTCACCACGCCTTGCACCACCTGACCGGCGGGATCAATCGCGGCGACTTTACCCGTCATCGTAATGCCTGACAATGCATCGAGTGTGATCTGGGTAAGTTGGCCGGCCTGAACCTTTGATATTTCAGTCTCATCGACCAAGACATTCACATGATAGTGGCTGATGTCAGCCAACTCGAT
>JBGQGR010000335.1:0-4303 GCA_041497495.1 Anaerolineae bacterium
CCTGGGCGACGGTGATGGTTTTATTCGCGATCAACTGCGCTTTGATTTTCTCGACTGCCGATTGATACGTCGCTGCTAACAGCATTACGTCGTCGCTGAGTTTGATCAATGTGCCTTGATCGATCAAGGCGGATAATACATCTGGGCCGACAATTTGTTCAGAATCTTTGATCGAGGGTGTGTTCCACGGCGCTGAATTGAACTGGCTGAACAGCGCCTCGATCGATTTTTGCTGCTGCGCGGTGAATTGGATGTGAAAATTTACCGCGCGCACGACTGAGCCGGTTGAAGCTAAAATGCCCTCTGTGGTGGCGCGCTCGATGATCAAGGTGACTATTTTAGCGTCGAGTCCCAATTTGCTTTTGAGTTCTTCGCGCGGCATGCCCGCTTTGAGCGGATTGGATCGATGGTAGGCGTTTATTTCAGCGGTAATTTTATTTTTAAGTGTGTGCCAAGTTGCCATGGCGATGACGCTAGTCTCACTGAGCAGCAGCGCGCGTTGGGATTCAATCAATTCGTTGAGAACAGATCGCGCTGCGTCTGCTGGTAGAGAGGATCGTTTTAGAAGTTCACTGATCGCTAGCGCGTCACTGGTTTCCAGCGTTTGTAGCAGCAGTTCGGCGGGCGATCCCTTGGACAAAGTTTCCAAGCGAACGATAACGTCCGATCGGAAGCGGCGATGCCGCCGGCCCGGCTGTGGATCGATCACGGTGCCGCCGCCTAAGGTGATCGATGGCGAGGGCAGACGCACAATAAATCGATCGCCCTTGATCACGGCTAACTCTTCGCGCAAAGCAAACTGAACCCAGGCAGTTTGTCCCGGCGCGATCGATTGATCGTTCAATAAACGAATGTGCGCGGAAACTTCGGCCGCGCCATGAAAAAACTTCACTTCCATGTTGTGCGTGATCGGTCGCGGGGAGGTGCGCAGATGCTCAAACCGCGCATCGATCAGCAGAGTCGGGGATAGCCGATGCGGAGTCGTCACCACGTTACCGCGCTTGAGATCATTCATTTCAACGCCGCTGAGGTTGATCGCAACGCGGCTGCCCGGCACGGCGTGATCGATTTTGGCTTTGTGCGTTTGCAAGCCGCGCACTCGCGCCGGTAAGTTCTTGGGCAGAATGGTGACTTCGTCGCCGACATTGAGTGAACCATCGATCAGCGTACCGGTCACTACCGTGCCGAACCCAGCGATGGAGAAGACGCGATCGATCGAGAGACGCGGTCGACCGCGATCGATGCGCGGTTCGGTATGTTGCAACATCCGATCGAGCGCAGCTAACAAATCGGGCAGGCCAACACCTGATCGGGCGGACACCGGAACGATCGGGGCGTCTTGCAGGATCGATCCACGCAGCGCGGCGCGAATATCGGCGGTGATCAGATCGATCCACTCCGGATCGACTAAATCGATCTTGGTCAGCGCGACGACGCCGCCATTAATCTTGAGCAGATCGAGAATCGCTAAATGCTCGCGCGTCTGCGGCATGACGCCTTCATCGGCGGCGATGACGAATAAAGTTGCGTCGATGCCGCCGACGCCCGCTAACATGTTTTCAATGAAGTCAATATGGCCCGGCACGTCGACAATGCCGATCGATTCGCCGCCGGGCAGCGTCAGCCAGGCGAAGCCGAGATCGATCGTCATCTCGCGCTCGCGTTCTTCTTTGAGTCGATCGGGATGAGTGCCAGTGAGAGCCTCAACCAGCGTCGATTTGCCGTGATCGACGTGGCCGGCAGTGCCTATGACGCGCATATTTTATTTGCGCTTGACGGTCCGGCCGCGATGCGGCGAACCGCCGCCATCTTCGGGTGTCGTGGCTGGTGACACCGCGACTGAGGGAAGTGTGCTGGTTTTGTTTTCGAGCAGGTTGGCTAAAGTATTAAATAAGCCTTTAACCAGTTTATTATATTCGGCGCGCAGCTCATCAATGGAGTCAGATGTCGGAGCTTTCAATGCTTCCAGCGCAATCAACCTGTCTTCTTGCCTGGCATGTAACCGATCGTGTTCCGACCATTGTTCACTGATTTTGGACTGCTGTGTGCTCCAGCGTTTTTCATCAGCCGCTTGATTCTCTTCCGTTTGCCGTTTGACGCGTTCTTCGTGCAGGCGCTGCACTTCCGAAACTTCGTTCGCGCGCTGGCGCAGCGTTTCTTGAAACGCTAATAGCTCAGCCTTGATTCGATCGTTTTGCTGAGATTGGTCGCGCACTTTGGCGGCGACATCGGAGAATTCGGCCATCTGCATGCGGAACTTGATCATATCCGCTTCATTTAATTTAATCGTCTGCTGCACTTGGAAGCCGGAGACCTTGATATTCTCGACGACTTTGTCTTGCTCGGCTAAGCGGGTAGTCATCTGATCAAGTTTGGGCGGTACTTTGCCTACCGCGTCTTCCAATACTTGCGTTTTGCCAATCGCGGCTTCGGTTTTTTTGACTTGATTGAGCAAGTCTTGTTCGATGGCGGTTAAGCGCCGAGTATCTTGGCGGCGGCCTTCTTCAAGATACGGAATGCCGCGCGTTGCACTATCGACGCGCTGAGTCGCGGCTTCCACTTGAGTCTGCAATTGACGCAGCAGATCACCCAGGCGTTTTTCTTCAGCGCGGCGACCAGTTAAATCTTCTTCGATCTTGCTGAGACGCGGCAGTTCTTTCCGGACGTCGCCCCATTGCCGCTGCAAGGCTTCCAATTCGATCCCGCGGACGCGCTCAGTTTCTCGATCGGTCTTTTTGCGTTCATCGTCGCGCCGATCGATTACGCCGACCATATCGGTCTTATATTGCTCCAGCATCTGATCGAACTGTTGAATCTTCAACAGCGCCGACTGGATGGCCTTCAAATTGGTCTCCAGTTCCTGCAGGCGGCGCGTCAGTTCGGTCAGGCTGGTCTCCTGCCCGCTGATGCGCTCTTGCAGCACGCTGATTTGCGCTTTATCTTTGCGGCGCTCTTCTTCCAGCCATTTGATCAACTGCGCCGATTGTGTGCTTTCGAGTTCCATAAAATGGCCTCCCACTTGTTGCGAAGATTATACAATGAATGATGAGTAATGAGTAACAGGTAACGAGTAAGGTGCAGGCTCATTGTTAACTGCACAATGTATAATAGCGCCATGCACATTGCACTTGACGCGCGGCTGGTCTACTATCGCCGCTACAGCGGCATCGGACAATATATTGTTCATCTGGCTGAAAGGCTGCCCGCACTGAAACCCGACTGGCAGTTCACCCTCATTCACAGCCGTAAAGATCGATCTATGCCGCAGCTTCCCTCGGTTCGATTGTTTTCAGCGTGGACGCCCAGCCATCATCGCTTTGAGCAGATCGTCTTCCCGATCGAACTCCGCCGCCTCAAGATCGATCTGCTGCACAGCCCGGATTTCATTCCGCCCTTTCGCGGCGACTTCCAACGTATCATCACCGTGCATGATTTGAATTTCCTGTACTATCCACAGTTCTTGACCGCCGACAGCCGTCGCTATTACAACGATCAGATCGAGCGCGCGGTCTCGATCGCCGATCACATCCTGGCCGATTCGCACGCGACTAAATCCGATTTGATCAAGTTGCTGAATGTTCCGGCTGAAAAAATCTCAGTCGTGTGGCTGGCTCCCAATTCGATCTTTAAGCCGATCGATCCGGCAGCACTGAACGAACCCCGATCGCGTTTGCGGCTGCCCGATCGATTTATCTTGTTCACCGGCACATTCGAGCCGCGCAAGAACATCGCCGGATTATTGAAAGCCTATCGAGCATTTTTAGATAAGTCCCATGCTTCCATTCACTTGATACTGGCCGGATCGCGCGGCTGGCTGTTTGACGAGACACACGCGCTCATCGATCAACTTCATTTGACTGATCGTGTCCGCTTGATCGAAGCACCGAGCGAATCAGATTTAGTTGCACTGTATCATCTAGCCACAGTTTTTGTCCTGCCGTCCTATTACGAAGGCTTTGGCCTGACCGTTTTAGAAGCCATGGCCTGCGGTGCGCCGTGCATCATCAGCAATCGCGGATCGCTGCCCGAAGTTGCCGATGGTGCCGCGCTGATAGTCGATCCAGATGATGAGCCTCAATTGACGGACGCGCTCGAACGCGTGCTGTCCGATCCTCAACTTCGATCTGATCTCAAGCAGAAGAGCTTTGATCGAGTCAAAGAATTTTCGTGGCAGCGGTGTGCGCGTGAGACGCTCGCCATTTACAGGCGAGTGTTGAATGATGAATGAAGGACGAAAAAAGTGCGTCATTGCGAGCCGTGGAGCGGCGAAGCAATCTCCACGATAATCAGCTGAGATTGCTTC